>JBIKMD010001018.1:0-2721 GCA_044359465.1 Myxococcota bacterium | reverse complement strand
CGTCGTATCGCGAACCACAGTCACGACTGTGTTCGTTACGCCGCCGAGCGAGAGCGATCGGCACCGCAAAGTCGTCACGCCGTCAGTGGTCACAGAGAGCGGTGCACAAGTAGAGAAGACCTGGGAATCAGGCTCGCTCGTGGTGAACGACACGGCCGCGTCGGACGTGTAAAAGCCGCCCACTTGCGTACCGATCACCTGCGCCGTCACGAGAGGTGGGGTCGCATCGAGGGGTAGCACGTAAGGCTCGCGGTCATCCGTCTCGTCGAGCGCAGTGAAGTAGAGTGCGTTGCCTGCGCGGATGTACTCCTGCGGCCTGCTACCAGCCGCACCGGGAGCGATGTCTGCGTAGCGCCGCGTGAGCGCCGCCGAACCGTCACTGATCCAAAGCTCTGTTCCACTCTCACCGTCCGTCGCGGAGAAGAGCGCGTAGTCACTCGCTTCATAAAAATAGTCAGAAAGGCTCAGTCGTTTGCCATCAACAGTCACCGGAGCAACGCCCGTGGTGTCGGCCGCCCAAACTTCGCAAGCAGTGGTTGTGGAAATGGCGATCAGGGCGCGGTCGCCTGCCCCCAGCAAGTTGCAAAGCGACAGCGAAGAGGCACCTGGCACCGGCGTCGCGGTAGTGCCTGCAACACTGTAGAGATTCCACCCGGTTCCGGCGAGATCGGAGAGCGCCACGTAGTCCACGGCGTTGCCATTCGTGATCGCATAAATGTTCGCGCCCTCGAACGCCAAGGTCGCAACGCGCTGCGTGCCCGCAGGTGAACCAGTCGTGCGCCAGAGCTCCGTCGTTCCCGCTGTCGCACCATCAACGAAATAGTACGCCCGTGCGCGTGCGCGCATGAACGCGCGCGGATTTTTTCCTGTGTAGTCACCGAGCAAGGTTGCTGCGCTAGTGCCATCAGAACCGTAGAGTGCTTCGCCATCGAAGAACACCACATGGTCACCAACGATATGTGTTTGAGGTTCAGCCGGATAAATCGTAACGGTGCTTGCGAGTGTACCACTAGTAGCTAGGAGCTCACCGTTGCTGAAGAACACGAGTCTGTTGCCAACGGCCACCAAATCTCTTGCGAAATCATCGTGCACGATTTGGGTCCCAGCGCCTGTGCCGTCGCTGCGCCAAAGTACGGTAGCTGTGTTGGTGCCACTGCGCTCGTTGGTCACAAAATAAACGAGATTTCCGGCGCGCACGAACTCGGCTTGCTCGAAATCGAAACCTCCAATCGGAGCGCCGCTGACGCCATCGTGCGACCACAATTCAACGCTTGGATAAGCTCCATTTGCCCGAAATGCGACAGGGCGGCTTCCTGCCAGCGCGAACGAAGCCGCACCAGCAGTGAGTGTTTGGCTGTTCGGAGACGCCGGGTTGTACTTCAGCAATCCCAGCCCACTCACGCCGGGGGGGCCCGTATTGGCGATGAAGAAAATTGAACCGTCGTTTGCGGCGGCAAATGATCGCGGCATCGACGGGTCTGTGCGTTCCGGACTCGCGACAGCCGCGGTGCCCGCCGAGCTCCCGTCAGTGCGGTGCAGGACATGGCTACCAGCGGAAGAACCGAACCCGTACTCATAAAAAGTGAGGCCATAAAACAGGAGGCTCCCGGCAAAAGCGGCAGCCTGCGTCGGGTCGGCGGAGTAAGGCTCAAAGTCCTTCACGATCGTTGTGTTGGTCGGCGTCCCATCGGTACGCCACAGCTCGCGCCCCGTGGCAGCTTCCTTCGCGGCAAAGTAGGCAAAACCATCCGTTTCTCCGAGCCATTGCGGCATCTCACCCGACAGGTCCACGAATTGTTTGAGGACCGTTTTCGCGTTTCCGTCCCACGCGAAGACCGCGACGTTCCCGCCTTCATAACCGGAGAACAAGAGCTTGGTACCCAACACGCGTGGCCCCTGCGCCGCGGTTTGTGTTGTCACGAGCTGCTCGGTTCCGCCGCCGAAGTAGACGATACTAGCGTTGTCGACAGCCACATGTGGCTTGCCCCCGTAGTCAACAAGGTTCGAGCTGCTCGTGTGCGACGTCGTGGTGACCAGCGTCATCGACGCGCCATCCGTGGAAAAAAGCGAGCGCTGGTTGCCCGCATTGGAATCACGCACGAGCAGGTACGCAGTGCCGCCTATGACGAGAGGGTCGCTTGTTATCTGCAAATGGGCCGCAAATGTAGAGACCTTTGTCACCTCGCTACCATCCCAAACGTACACCTGCCTCGTTGGGCCATCGTTGGCGTAGAACAAGACGCGTAGCGCATCGAGCGCCACGAAGGCGTGTGCGTTCGAGCCGCCGCTTGGGTTGAGATCACCGAGCATCCTCGTGCTATCCGCCGTCCCGGTCGTCATCCACGGCTCGTCGCCATGCACACCATCGTTCGCAGTGAAGAACACAGTCGAGTGCACATGCGTCAACCGGGAGGGCGAGCTACTGCTCGGGCCAACGCGAAGATCAGCAACCAGCGCGGTGCCCCCCTCGCTTCCATCCGTCATCCAGAGCTCGTCGCCTTCGGTCGCCGTATAGTAGTTAAAAAAGATACCGACGCCCGGCAAAGAGACGGCTTCACTTGGACCGTTATTGCGTTCCTCGCCAGGCGAAAAATCCAACAGAAACTTGGGATTACTGGTTGGTGTATCCAACGACCACAGCGTCGAACCGCGTCCATTCAGGCTTGCGAAAATGTAGGCCCTGCCGCTGAGCTCAACCGGTGCCACCATCGGCGAAAGCCC
>JBIKMD010001019.1:0-2721 GCA_044359465.1 Myxococcota bacterium | reverse complement strand
AGCTTGTGATAGGCCGTGACGCCAGCGAGATCCACGGCATCCCAGAAGCTCACCGGGTCGAAGTGGTCCCAGTTCGCCGAGTAGACGATTTTTCCGCTGAAGATGGCGCGAACGTGCTGAATGACCTTGAGCCAACGATCGCGCATGGTTTCTGTGGTGACGTACTCGGAACCAATCACCAAAAAGTCGCTTTGTTCGTCCGCCGCGAGTTTGGCCATCTCACCCATGAACACCGCGTACTGCGCAAACCATAGGTCCCAGTCGTCTGGTCGCAGCTTGCCACGCCAATCACCAGGTCCGCGCGTGGTGATGTGCACGATAGGGAAGAGCATCACGCTGAGGCCGCGCTGCTTGGCGTGCTTCAACGTCTTTTTGATGTTTGCGACGCTGGGTGTGTAGCCCTTACGCGGCGCGATGGTGGTGGAGGTGACCGTCTCTTGAAAGTACACCACGATGAGCGACACGTGCGTCGCACCCGTTGCGACCACCTCATCTACGTATTTGGTGTAGTCCGCCTCTGGATTGGTGTCGTACATCCCAATGGCGACACCGCGATGAGCCTCCGCCGGTGCAGCGAAACGTGGGATCGGGCCTAGGGTGTCATGCTCCGAAGCGAGCGCAGCCGGGATCGCGCAGCCTGTGACCAGACCCGCAAACAACAGTGAAAAAAGTCGGCTGGGATTCAACGTCGCTATCAGGTGTAAGACTTTTCCTGCTTCTCTTGCTCTTCCTTGCAACGGATGCAGAGGGTGGTCACCGGTCGCGCTTCTAGGCGCTTGATCGAGATTTCCTCTCCGCACACTTCGCAAGTACCGAACTCGCCGGACTCAATCTTGGTGAGCGCCTTGTCGATCTTTTGTAGGAAGAACTTTTCGCGGTCGCGCAGCCTGAGGCTGAACGATTGCAGATACTCCGACGACGCCTGGTCGATCTCGTCTGGCAAGTCGTCAGTGTCGAGACGGGTATCCTCAGCGCTGGCCTTTTGAGCTTTCTTCAACAGTTCCCCACGCTGCAACAGCAGAAGATCTTTGAAGCGCTTGAGATCTTTCTTATTCACGCCGCCTCCAATGGTGGTCCGAATTAACTAATGGCCGGTTAAAGTAGCGGCACGGCTGACCAGCGTCAAGTCGTGTGCTAGCCGCAGGTGCATGATCGGGAATATCGAAGCTGGAGTTCGAGAGCTGCTCGAAGAGTTTTTAGACACGATTCCTGCTGATCCGCTCGCGACTTTGACCCTTGGCGAGGTGGCTGAAGAGATCGCTTTGGAGCTCGAGGAGCGATTTGGCATTGGCGCTGTGAATCCGGCAGAGTTGCGCACCATTTCCGCCATCGTTGCCTTGGTGCAAAAACGCGCATCAGCTCAAAAGCGCCAACGATAACTGACAGCGGAGCGACAAATGTTCGCGTTCGGCACAGGACCCAGGGTGCAGGGCGCGACAGTCGAATGGGCGTATGCGCTTGACCGTGTCAGATAAGCCTTCGTCTTTGCAGCGGATTTTTACGAACAAACAGCTCGAGGATTCTGTCCTTGATGCCAGCGAGATCGCCGAGGCTGGCCTTGATGACGCGATGCTCGTGGACCTTGGCTTTACCAGCAATACCAAGGTGACGGTGTCCCTGTCTGATCGCCTGCTTGGCGCCGTTTTGCTCCGCGAGACCGGCCATAAACCAGCCGCTTCCCGGGATGAACGCCGGCTTGATGCAGATATTGTGTCTGCGTACGCCACCTATTCGCGACTCACGGGCGAGGCCCTGACAGACCTCATCTCTCCCATCTTGGCGCTCCCAGTGGACCGCAAACGTCGCGCCATGGCGGTGCTCAGCGCTGCTTTTGGGGATGACTACTATCGCTCCAATTGGATGCGTGACGCCTCAAAAGCCAAAGACGTGGGTGCGTTTGTGGCCGCGCTCACCAAAATCGAAGGCTTCAAGCCCGCAGGTGCCTACTTCTTTACGGAAATTCCGAGCGACCCCGTAGCCAGCGTCGAGCTGCTGCAGTCCTTAGTGGCACGCCTCGGCTATTCGGAAGAACGTCTATGGACGGCTGGCCGCGTGCTTCCTATGTTGGTGTCGCAGGGTGTCACTGCACCAAAAGCGCAGCGCGATGCGATTCTTTTCCTTGATCGGAACGTGTCTCGTGATGCCACGTTGCTCGCGAACTTGGCTGAGCAAAATGTTCGTTTCGCCGAGCTCAACGACAAAAACCTGCCCGGGGAAATTGCCAAAGCGCTGGCCGGAATGGTTCCGACTCGAGCCGCGAATCTGATCAATGAGATTCATGACCTGCAAGGCGCCAACGGCGGGGGCGATTCCTTCCGCAAAGGCATCATCGCCGCGCTGCCAGACAAGACGACCCTCGCGATTTTGGCCGAAGCAACGGACGAGATTTACAATTCGACCTACTTGCTCATGCTCGCGGGCATTCGCGCAAAAAACGCTGACGTAGGCGCGTGGCTCACCGCACAGTCGCCGACCAAAGAACAGCTCGCCGGGGTTTGTAATACGCTCAGCCGTTTCCGCCAGCTCGATGTGGTCGCTGCAGCGGGTGACCTGTTTGCCGATGCGCTCGTGCAGGGCCTTGGCGCCAGCTACTACGGTTATGGGGCAAACCCGGCCCGCTTCATTCCTCTGGCGCTTGCCGTGCTGCGTTCGGGAAGCCCGGCCGCCAGAACAAAGCTCGAAGCGGCGCTGGTTGCCAAGTGTGAAAAGAAAGACGGCTCG
>JBIKMD010001016.1:0-2724 GCA_044359465.1 Myxococcota bacterium | reverse complement strand
CGGGCTTCTTGCGCATCCGTGGCGGCGAACATCCTTTGGATGCGTCCGCAGTGCATCCAGAGCGTTATGCGCTGGTTGAGCAAATGGCGAAAGACCTGAATGCGGACGTACAGGCCCTGGTGAGCGATGCCACGCTGGCATCGAAGATCGATTGGAAGAAGTACGTCACGACGGATCTGGGTGAGCCCACGCTCAAAGACATCATCGCCGAGCTCAAAAAGCCGGGCCGCGATCCGCGTGAAACCTTTGTCCCACCTGCGTTTCGCGACGATGTGCGCACCATGGAAGACCTCAAACCAGGCATGGCGCTCGAAGGTGTGGTCACCAACGTGACGGCCTTTGGTGCGTTCGTCGATATTGGTGTGCACCAAGACGGCCTCGTCCACGTCTCACAATTGTCTGATCAGTTCGTCAAAGCGCCCGGCGACGTGGTGAAACCAGGCGATCGTTTGAAGGTACGGGTCATCGAAGTGGACCTCGTTCGCAAACGCATCTCGCTTACCGCGAAAAGCGGCGAACCCGTGGTGCATAACAAAGGTCCCTCCATGCCAGGCGGCCGTGCACCCGGTCCGCAGAAGTCTGGTCCGCACGAATCAGGCGGCCGCACCAAAGACTCTAAGTTCTCGAACAATCCGTTCGCGCGCCTCCTTCAAAAATGAGCGACGCGTTCGCGCCCGCGTCTTCTTGCGAAGGGCGACGTGACGCGTTCGCCCTCCCCTGCTCTGGCCTCCACACATGATTCTTCGAGCCTGGATCAACACGAACCTTCCCCCACTGCTCACCCGCAAGCTCGTGCTCGATGTAGAGCTGTGGCAGCTCGTTGCCATTCCGCTGATGTTGCTCGTTGCTTACGTCGCATCGCGCTTCTTCACGACGCTCGTGATGCGCCTGGGCATGCGGCTCAGCAAGCTCACGGTCGCCAAGTGGGATGATCTGCTGCTCGAGAACTTGCGCGCCCCAGCGCGTTTGTTTTTCACCGCCGCGATCAACCTGCTGCTCTTTCCGTTCTTGGACGCCGCGCCTCGGGTGTACAGCGGGCTCGTTGCGTTCGTTCACGTGGTGCTACTGGTCGCCACTTTTTGGGCCGTCTTGCGAGCCATGGATGTGGTGCACCAAACTGTCCGAGGCTCTGCGTGGGTCAAGGAACGTCCCGCCACCTTGCCTGTGCTGCTGCTCGCCAATCGTTTCAGCAAGATTGCCATCTTCATTTTGGCGGTGGTGACGGTCCTGCAACAGATTGGCTATCCCATCGCTGGCCTCATTGCTGGTCTGGGCGTTGGCGGTTTGGCCGTGGCGCTCGCTGCACAAAAAACCCTAGAGAACCTACTTGGCAGCGTGATGATCAGCATCGATCAGCCCATGCGTCCGGGCGATCTCATCACCGTTGAAGGTACTACTGGCACAGTCGAAAACATCGGCCTACGATCCACACGCATTCGCACGCCCGCGCGTACCGTGGTCACCATCCCAAACGGCAAGCTGGCAGATAGCAAGATCGAGAACTTGGCGCCTCGCGAACGCCTTCAGCTCACGTTTTCTTTCGGGGTGAAATACGACACGTCCGCGGCGCAGCTCACCAGCATCATGGAGGCCCTACGCACCTTCATTCTGGCGCGCGACGATAGCTTCAAAGACGGCGTCTTCGTGCATCTGCGTGAGCTGGGTGACAGCGCGCTGGTGATCGAGGTGAACTGCTGGTTTCTGCTCGCCGAAGGTGTCGACTTTCGCGACGTCAAGCAGTCCGTGCTGCTAGAGGCACTCGCCATCGTAGAGCGTCACGGTACCGCGCTCGCCTACCCCACGCAGCAGCTCATCGTGTCACAGCAGAAAACCGCATGAAGCTTCCGCCTTTCGAGCTCGAGCAGTTCTTTGCACGCTACGAGTTTACGGTGGAGCATTTGCTCTGCGCGTCCGACGTCGAAGGCATCACCCTCGACGCGCTGCTGGCGCTTGCAGACGAGGACAGCCGCTCGCGCTACCAAGCGTTATCGCTAGGCTACACCGAAGGCTGGGGCGGCAAGCTGCTGCGTGAACAGATCGCAAAGGACTACGTGGCGTTAGGCGCAGAGCACGTGCTCGTCACTGGCGCGCAAGAGGCGATCTTCCTCACTATGATCACCTTGCTCGGTCCGAGTGACCACGTGATCGTGGCCTGGCCAGCCTATCAGTCACTCTACGAGGTGGCGCGGGCCACCGGAGCAGACGTCACACTGCTGCCACTCGCGCGCACGGGGCACATTGAGCCCGAGGCCCTGCGTGCGGCCCTGCGACCAAACACGAAGCTCATCGTCCTCAACTATCCGCATAATCCGAGCGGCGCGTTGATCTCGGCTGCAACCCAGCGTGCCTTAGTAGACATCGCGCGCGACGCAAACGCGTACCTATTCTTCGACGAGATGTATCGTTTCCTCGAACATGACCCAGCGTCGCGTTTGCCGCCTGCGGCTGATCTCTACGAGCGTGCGATCAGTTACGCCGCGCTTTCCAAGGCGTACGGGCTCGCGGGGCTCCGGCTTGGGTGGCTTGCGTGCCAAGACCACGACCTTCTGGCGCGGATTCAAGCGCACAAAGACTACACCAGCATTTGTCAAAGCGGCCCGAGCGAAGCACTCGCATTGATCGGCCTGCGCGCACGCGAGGCGTTGCTGGAGCGCGCGTTTTCCATCATCAGACCCAACCTGGATCGACTTGATGTATTCTTTTCTAAACATCAAGACTATTTTA
>JBIKMD010001017.1:0-2724 GCA_044359465.1 Myxococcota bacterium | reverse complement strand
CGTGAGGCCCTCAGGAAAGCCGATCTCGTACGTGGCCACTTCGCCGCGGTGCATCTTGTCCAGCACTTCGAGCGCGCTTGCCGTGGCAGGAATACGGTACTCACCTGTTTTGGGTGCGCCTACTTTCGCATAACGCACGTAGTAGTACGCCACACGCACGTCCTTAACGATGCCGGCTTTTTCGAGCAGGCCAAGCACGGTTTTCATGCTCGCACCGGGTGGCACCTCAAGGGTCACCTCGGCCGGACGCGTTCCTGCTGCGCGCAACTGCGCGACACGCGGCTCGACGTAGAGCAACCACCCACCCGCGGCAGCCACCCCTGTTAGCAAAATGAAACCGAGCAGCACCTTCGCCAGCGTTCGCACGTCTTTTCGACCTCTCGTTGAAGCGCCCCCATCATGCAGCATTCGCGTCCGGCCCTCCAGAAAACGAACGCGCCGCGCACGTCACCAGAATGACGCATCTCGCCAATAAAACCACGACAAATGAGTGGGTTCTTGGCTGTTTAGACCTGGCAAGCGCGGTAATTTGGCGTAAGCGAAGGGCGTGCAAAACTCAGCCATCCGCTTTGCAATCTTCGTTGCGACCCTGGCGTCTGTGCACTGCAGCGAGCCCCGCTCGAAGTACACGGCGCCGCCGCCCGGCCTAAAGCGCCTCACGGCCAGCCAACTCGAAAACACGCTGCGTGATCACTTTGGTGCCTCGCTCGTGCTGCCGCCGCCCATTGAAGCGGACGTGTCGCGCGACGACTCGCTGCTCATTGGCACCTCTCAATCGGGTTACTCGGCGCGCGGTGTAGAGATGTCACGTTCGCTTGCCGAAGATGTGGCGGCTCAAGCGCTAAGCGATACAGGCCTCATTCCCTGCGCACCCGAGGGCGTACGCGACGATACGTGCGCGCGCAGTTTTGTTGCTGCGCAGGGCCGGCTGCTTTGGCGACGAGCGCTTGAAGAGGACGAAATCGTCAGGCTCGTCACGCTCGCAGGAAGCGCAGCAACGCTGACCGGCGACTTTCGCCTTGGCCTTCGCTACGCGCTCGTTGCGCTTTTGATGTCACCGGATTTTCTCTTTCGTACGGAGTTCAGTGCGAGCAGCGGCGATCTGGCGTCGCGTCTGTCTTTCTTTTTGTGGAATGCGGCACCTGATGCAACCTTGCTCGACGCTGCGGCTGCGGGCGAGCTCGATTCACAAGAAGGTCTCGAAAGACACGTCACGCGCATGCTTGCAGCACCGCAGGCGCGTCGCGGTGTGCGTGCGTTCCTCGACGATTGGCTGCAGCTGTCCCGGCTGGGCGAGATGGTGCGAGACACCAACTTGTTCCCGAGTTTCTCGCCAGATCTCGCGCCATCGGCGCGAGAGGAAGTGCTGCGCACGGGCGAGCTGCTCATCTTCGACAAAGACGCGGACATTCGTGAGTGGCTGACCACACGCGAAACTTTTGTGAACCGCCGCTTGGCCGCGCTTTATGGGGTACCCTTCCCCCTCAAACAAGCGCCACAGTCCGAGTTTGCGCTGGTCACGCTGCCAGATAACGGACCACGCGCGGGGCTACTCGGAACCGCAGCCGTTCTCGCAGGAAACGCGCATCCCACAACAACTTCACCCACGGTACGTGGCCGCTACATGAGCCAAGTGCTGCTGTGTACCCCCATTTCGGATCCACCTGCCGGCGTGAACACAGGCATCCCGGAACCCGCCGAAGGCGCGGTCACACTGCGTGAGCGCGTGTTAGCCCACTTGAACGCGGAGGGTTGCAACACCTGTCATCAGAAAATGGATCCGCAGGGGCTTGGCTTTGAGGCGTTTGACGCCATTGGCCGTTTCCGCACTGAGGACGGCGGCAAGCCGGTCGACGCCTCCGGTGAATGGAACAACCAGAAATTCACCACACTTCGCGGCCTCGCGGAGATTGTTCGCAATGATGAGCGTTTTCCATCGTGCGTGACGAAGCGTCTGTTTCGCTACGCGCATGGACGCACCCAGCTCGATACCGACAGGCCTGAGATGGATCGTTTAACGCGGCGTTTTGCCGCGAGCGGATTTAAAGTGCTTGCATTGATGGAATCCATTGCGACGAGCGATAGCTTTCGCCAGACGGGTGAGGTGAGCGAATGAAGCCGCTCTCTAGACGTGCCATGCTCAAAGGGATGCTAGGGGGCGCGATGGTCTCCATTGGTCTTCCACCTTTAGCGGCCATGATGAATGCGAATGGTACGGCGTACGCCGGCGCGAGCAGCTTCCCCAAACGCTTTGGCGTGTTTTTCTGGGGCAACGGCGTGCTGCCAAAAGACTTCGTGCCACTCAGCGAAGGTAGCGGTTTTACGCCGTCCTCGATCCTCACCAATCTTTGCGCGTTCGAAGAAGTACGTCAGCGCCTGCTCGTCGTGTCTGGTACACGTGTTGCAACTTTGAATACGATTCCGCACGAAGCGGGACCAGCAGGGTTGTTCACCGGGGACTATCCCAAAAATGGCACGTACTCGGGCCCAACCCTCGACCAAGTGATCGCCCAAACCATTGGCAGCGAAACGCGTTTTCGCTCGCTAGAGGTGGGTGTACAGCATGCCACCAAGAGCATTTCGCACAGCGGTCCCAACTTGATGAATCCCGTAGAGACCGATCCGCGCAAGGTGTTCGAGCGTTTGTTTGGTGCAGGTTTTCGCGCACCAGGCTCAACGAGTGAACCCGATCCGCGCCTCGTGCTCGACCGCTCCGTGCTCGAC
>JBIKMD010001015.1:0-2725 GCA_044359465.1 Myxococcota bacterium | reverse complement strand
AAATCCTGACCGTGCAGTCACGCGGCAGTGCCTCTCACCATTGCCACCATCACTTCGTGCGCCATCAAACGATATGTTTCTCGCGTAAAATCGGAAACGCGGCGGTGCGAGAAGCCAGCGCTCGTGGTGAGTTGCTGCATGCCGTTCAGCGTCTTGTCGAACTGTTCTTGCACGCTCGCTAAGGTCCAGCGGCCCGTGACCACTGGCGTGTTGCGACCATCGCTTTTGTCTTTTTCCAAGTCGATCCAGTCGTCCATGATCTGAACGAACAGTGACACATCGTACATCCATTGGCGCGCGTCCGGCGCTACGTGCCGAGACACCGGGAAGATTAAGCCATCGATCGTTCCGAGCACACCCTGCATACGCCAGCCCAATCCCGTGGGATCTTCTACGCCGCTGAGTCCGTTCACTTCGCTCTCCGCCCAGGCGCGCACACGGTGGATGACCTGAATGAAGGCTGGGTCTTGTTCGACGCCTTCTCCCATGGCTACGCGAAGTGCGCGCACGAGCTTCAACGGTCCGTCTTGTGGCGTATAGCTCCCGTCGAGAATGCCGTGAATGCGGCGGCCGCGTTCCTCGGGACCCACAGCAGTCATACAATGATCAAACACGTGGTCCACGGTGGCAATGAACATGGCGGTCACAATGATGCGACGTTTGGTGTCCTGCGACATCAGGCTCGAAGCGATTTTGACTGCGCGCGCCGCAATCGCAGCGATGGCCTGCATAGACAAAAGGCTGAGCGGAACAGTGAGGGCTCTCGCGGCTATGGCGTGTCGGGGTGAGCACAGAAGTACGGTGTAAGGTGCTGTGGCGTAGAGCTGACACGACAGAAACGCGAGCTTGCGCGCGTCGGGCAAGCGGGTGAGCTCCGGCCAGTGCGTCTCGACGAGTGGCGTGATGTGCCTGGCGTAGTCGCCCATCACCACCTCACGCACAGCATCGCTGAAAACGCGCAAAGTGGGATCTGGTTCGCCCAGAATCCGACTCATTTCAGCCAATGCATCCATTTGCGGAGGGGCCTAACAGGTGGGTCCTGCATTGTCAGTGCTTCGAGAAAATCAACGAAAACGGCGTCAAAGGTGCTTTTGTCCCAAAGGAACACATGGCGCACAGGCAACTCGCGCGCACCGAGTGGCGATATCCCTACATGCGAGTTTTCATCGCTTTCGCCTTGCTTTTGACTGCCTGCGGGGAAGGCGCACCCTCGGATGCGACGTCCTATCGGCCGAGCGCACGTGAAGCTACGCCTGAGGTTCAAGCGGCCCCCGCGGCCGCAGCGCCCACTCCAATGCAAGTACCGGCGGAGCCTACCGAGCCGCAAACTCCGGCTGATCAAGATGGTGACGGCATTGCCGACGCGCAAGACAACTGCGCGACCATTGCCAACAAGCTCCAGACCGATTTCGACGGTGACGGAAAAGGGGATGCCTGCTCCGAGCAAGATGGCTCGCCGCAAAAGCCGTTTTTGATGTGGTCGCGTGAGCGGCCCATTGCCTTCGTCGACCAGCGCGAGACCAACACGGGCACCCGCGCAATCAATGCGTATCCGCCGAACACCCAGAACGAGTCAGGCCCTGAAATTTACTACGGTCTCACCATCACCGCGCCAAGTCGTGTCTCTCTGTCGCTCGTTGCGCCGGAGCCTTCTGGTAGTGACGTTGACCTGCACCTCTTGTCGTCGCTCTCGCCGCTCACCGTGATTGCGCGCAATGACAAAGTGATTCACGCAGACCTTCAGCCCGGCAAATACTGGGTCACCGCAGATACCTTTGGGAACGCCGCAAATGGGCGTTATCTGCTCGATGTCGTCATCAGTGCTGCAGCGTATGACGCTTCACGTTACTTCAACGCTTACGTTCTGAAAGCTGTTGACGTGCTTTACCGCGACTATCGTCAGCGCGGTTATGGTGCCGCCGCGCTCACGCATGACATTGAGTATGGCTCGCTCGGCACGATCTTCAAAACGGATCCCACTGGCAAGACCATGTGTGTCGCCGCAGTGATGGAGGTGATTCTCACGGCGATGCAAATTTATGCGGAGGAGACCGGCGACCAGAGCGTCTGGTATCACCTGCCAATCACCAGTTGGAAAACGCTGCACGGAAAGAACATCAAGGCGCACTTGTGGGCGAACGCAGAGCTACTGTCGTACGGTGCAGCGGATGCCTTGCGCCACTTTGGAATGGGACAAAACATTCCTTTCGATCGGCTCAAACCCGGTTCTTTTGTTGGCCTCAATCGAACGAATGGTTCGGGTCACGCGGTAGTCTTCCTGTCCTACGTCGATGGCACCGGTAAGGAGCTCGAAGTCTACGGTCCAACCGTGGTTGGATTCAAATACTTCTCCTCCCAAGGCAGCGCCACGACGGGTGGGCTCGACTACCGCTACGGCATCTTCAGCGAGTTTGGCCAGCCGGGCATGCCGTACAAGCGCGACACCGGCATTCTCGACTCAGCCTCACAGGTCTATTTGAACACGGGCATGATGTGGCACCCGTTCGAATGGCAGGATACGAATCTCGTCCTCGATGACACCGGTGCTGCGCCCACGTCATCCTTTGATTCGACAAAGTTCAACGGCACCACCGACGACGATTGAGTGCGCTTAGTCAGCACTCAAATGCGATGTGACCACACGAGCTCGAGCGTACGTCCCAAGTTGGGCGCGTCGAATCCGGCGTAACCTGCGGTAGAGTAGGGCGAGCCAACCAAGTTCTGT
>JBIKMD010001014.1:0-2726 GCA_044359465.1 Myxococcota bacterium | reverse complement strand
GATAATAAACCATGCTGCCTTCCGACATGAAGGCAATAGCGCCATTCTTGATTGCGATCTCGGATGAGATGCCACCCGGAAAGAAGCGCTGCACCATGCGGCCTGTTTCGGCTTCAACTACATAAAGCCCGCCAGGTTTGGCGCCAAACGCAACGTAACCACGATAAGCAATGGGCTTGGTGACTACTGCAGTTGGAAACTTCAGTTCCCAGCGTGCGCGTCCAGTGTCGACGTCGAGCGCCATCAATTTACCGCTGGAGCTCAAAGCATAGAGCGTCGGGTCTTGCGCCACCATGCGTGTCACGTTTGGCGTACGCAGCTGCCAAAGCACATCACCCGTTTCTGCATTCAGCGCATAAACGCCGTCGTGTACGCTGGACGCGAAAACCTTGTTGCCCGCCACCACTGGCGTGGCGTCCGCATCCGCAAAGCCTTGGCCAGACAGTGTGAGGGGGCGTGACCACTCGAGCAGCCCGTCTTCGAGCTGAACGCAGGCGAGGAAACCGTCAGAGAAACCGACGAAAATCTTGTTGCCGCGAATGGTGACGCCAGAATGCCCAGCAATCGTCAGTCCCACGGGGAAATCACGCGTATATTGCCACAGCCATTTTCCCGTGAGCGCGTCGAGCGCCACGAGCTGGTTGCGCGAGTTCATGACGATGACGCGGCCATCAGCCACGGACGGCGCTTCCGTGATCTCGCCACCAAGCTCATACACCCAAATGGCGACGCCCGTATTTGCGTTCACTGCAAAGATGCGCCCATTTTGCGTGCCCTCGAGCACCATGTCCTCTGGGGCATTCACGCTCTCTTTTGCAACGAAGGTCGGCGGCATGCTCAGCGGATCAATCGTTGTTTTGCGCCACTGTAACTCGTGGTCGCGCACCCGCACCGCCGTGTACACACCTTGAAAATTCGACGTGAACAGCAGCTTGTCTTTGTTGTCCAGTCCGACCCCGCCCACCGATTCCACCGGTTCGAGCAGCGGCGTGAGCGTTTTGGTGCGCTCGGTCGGCACGGAAAAGACCAGCCCCCACACCGAGACCACGGTCGCATCCGTCACCATGCGAAAGGTGTGCAGGCGCGAGCGTTGGGCGCAAGCGCTGCTTAGGACGACCAAGGCGGCGAGTGTGACGGAGCGGCGCATCAACCTTCCTTTTTGGGCAAAGCGCTGAGGCGCTGTTGGGCTTTGTAACGCGACATGGAGCTTGGATAGTCGCGTTCCACGCGTTCGTAGGTCGCACGGGCCTGGTCTACTTTACCCTGGGCTTCATACAAACGTGCTGCATTCATGAGCGCGCTTTCGGCGAGCGGTGAAGTTTTCTTGGCCTTGTCGGCGGGCGTACCGGCAGGCTCAACGGCTGCAGGCGGCACCATCGCTTCGTATTCTTTGATAGCCTCATCGAGCTTGTTCAGATCTTCGAGCGCCGAAGCGAGACCGAGGCGTGCCGTGGCAGCCACGGGATCGGCGACGCCGGTTGCGGCAATGAAGGCACGGTAGTGTTTGACCGCTTCTTCTGGCGCGCCTTTGTCCATGCTCAAGCTAGCAAGGTACAGCTCGGCAAAACGTGCCGCGCCGCTCCCCGGATGGTCGACAATGACTTTATTGAGCTTGTCTTCCGACGCTTTAGCCCAATCCTCTTTCGTCTTGAAACCGTCGATCTCAGGCACATCTGGTGCTCTCTCCCCGAGCGGCATTTTGTCGTAGGTTTTTTGCGCTTCAGCGAGCGCGGCCGAGGAACTTTCAGCGTTCTTCTCGCCTTGGCTCACAAACAGGGTTGCACCAATCGCACCCACGACGACGGCTGCGACGCTTGCGACAACCGCCGATTGATGCGATTTCACCCACGCACCCAGCTTTTGCATCGTCTCCAAAAAAGGATCCGTCTTTGTCAGTTCGCGAATCTCGTCTTTCTTGCTCATGGTCCGGCTCCGGTCGGCCCCTGCAGTTAGCACGGGGCTTCGTTTTTCTTTTTTGCTTACTGTTTAATGTGGCGTGGGCGCTCTACTGCGCAGCCCCGGCGAGCGCAACGGTCGTTCCAGCGTCATTCGTTCCAACCCTCACAAACAACGTTGTCATCACCGCTGAAGGTGGCGGCGCGATCTATCTGTTCGCACGCAATCCACCCATGGGCTTTGCGTGGGGCGGACGTGTGGATGTGCCGATTATTTGGGGCTTTGGCCTGGCCGCCGGTTACCAAGGTGCGCACGTCAAACACGAAACCTTTCCGATGGTCACGCACCATCCATATCTAGCGCTTGTTTACCGGGTGGATGACCTTCCCTTGGTCATTCCTTACGGTGAGCTTGGCGCTGGACTTTTGTTCATGGTATCTACAGCGCGTCCAAACACGTCATTTCTGATGGTTGGGCACTTCGGCGGGGGCATCGACTTCAAGCTCGGCCCCGTCGTTGTCGGCGTCACCGTGCGCTATCACATCTATTTGGAGCAACTCAGTGTGCCCGGCGGAATTGCGCTTGGGCTGCGTGTGGGGTTCCGATTCTGGGAATAAGTAAACAATGTCTAAGACTATCTTAATCAACGCCCGCGAGGGCGACGTACCTCATGGTGAGGTGCGTGTTGCCATCATCGAAGACGGCCATCTCACCGACTTCGACGTCGATCCGCAGTGGAAAGAAAAAACCCGCGGCAACATCTACCGCGGCGTCATCACCAACGTGGAGCCCGCGCTCCAGGCTGCATTTGTTGACTATGGCGCCAAAAA
>JBIKMD010000065.1:0-9729 GCA_044359465.1 Myxococcota bacterium | reverse complement strand
CGAGCTACATACAGCGCGCCCTTTGCAGGAAAACCCGACAAGGCGCTCGTGCTTGCAGCCCGCGCAAACAGCGCCGTCCACATTTGCGCTGAAAGTGACACTGCCGCCAGCCGCGACCGTCGTGGTTCCTGGCTCGATACCGAAGGTGTGCTGTCCGACGGTGGGTCCCGTTGATCCACTGGGATCCGGGTTGACCACGCTCATCTCGCTTGCGCTTTGGCACACACCTTCGACACACAAGCTCCCGGCGGCGCAGCCTTCGTCAGAGATGCAGGTGCTGCTCGAGCTTCCGCCTAGAATGCAGTTCTGGAGCAGAAAGAGAAGAGATCCAATCGCGACCACGCGAACCATCACCGCCCTCTAACGAATCTAACGAGGCTCTGTCTGTAGCCGCCACGCGCAAAGCGTGGCAGCCGCGCCGCCGCCATGAACATCAAACGAAGTGTAAACACAAACTTCTCCATCCCCATGCGATTTCATGGTTGCGCGGGAGGCGTCTTTGCTCGAGTCCACCTCGATGCCCATAACGCTGGCCTCGCGTAATTACTGCGTTCAACTACCGTCGAGTCTTCGAAGCGCGTGTGTTCTACCGCACTAAGCGGGAACCAAGTTTCTATCAGGGCCTTTGATGGCCCAAGCTTCATTCGGTCCACCGAGGGGGCATAGCTTCCAGACTGGGCCTTGCGTGCACTACTGCTGGACCAACGGGCAATTGGATACTCACCCTCGACCGTTTGGCGACTCCTGGCTTGCGCTGTTGAACGCTGCGTCACCGAGATGCGCGCGTTTGCAGCAGCGTGGCCTACTCGTCGCCGGATTCTGGTTCGCTTCGATACGCAACCCGGGTTGTATGCCTCCTTCTTTTTCCAGACAGCTAAGCAGCGAATTGATCGAGTGGGCTTGTTCCGTGTTCTGACGCCACGTTCGTACGATATTTCAAGCGTTGGCCGAAAAATGAACGAGCTCTCAACGCACCTCATGGTTCACGTGGTTCCCGACGTTCTTCTTCGGCAGTTCGTACTGACGCTGCCGTTTGCGGTGCGCACCGTGTTCCTGCGTGCAGTGAGTTCTTTCGTGCGCAAGAAGGCGCGCGACGAGAGCATCATCACATCCAAAGGCGACGGAAGGCGAGCCAATGAAACTTGCGTGCCGTACGCCTACACATGGATCATCCTCTCATCATGCGCTGCCCTAGTCTGCTCGTTTTCGTGTTTGCCCTCGCCGTTGCGCCCGCCTGTAGGCCGTTGATGACCTCGGGCAACCTCGAGCTCGAGGGTCAGGAGAAAGAGCGCAACGGCGCGAAAGAGGGCTTTGGCGAGTCAGGTACCGGACCACGCGGCGCGCCGCTGGTCATCGTTGGCAGCATCGCCCCGCTTCAGCGAGGTGGTGCGGAGCTCTCTGTCAGCGTGAGCGTAAAAGACGCCGACGGCATCGCGCGTGTGCAAGTCGCCATCATGCGCGCGCTAGGCGACCAGGCCTTCGAGCGGGAGGAAGATCCGTTTACCGAGCTCTTGGTGCTGCCTTTGCCGGCAGAGGATCTCGCCGCAGCGTTCGTCCGCGTGCGGGTACAGGATGGTAGCGGGCGCTGGACCATTGCTGACAGCAATGACTTCGTCGTGGACGCAACGCCGCCGACCGTCGGCTTCACCACATGGCCAGAGACGTGGGTGACCTCGAACCCACAAACGGTCGCGTTCGAGGCCAGCGATGCACACGGTCTTGGTCTGGGCGCACTCAGGGTTTTTGCGGATGAACAACCGCGCTTCGAACGACTCTACACCAACACGCCGACCACCATGCAGGAGAGCGTCACCCTCGAAGCGCCGCTCAGCACACTCGTTTACGCCGGTCTCGTCGTCGAAGACGCCGCCGGGAATGAGACACGAGTATACACGACGAACGCGACGCTCATCGCTGGCAGCTCGCCAGTCGTCGCGCCCCCCTTGGCCCCTACCGTCACGTGGCTGACTGCTTCGCCGAGCGCTGACGACGACGTCCGTTTTGCCGTGGGCGAGTGCGGCGCAGGCGTCGAGGCAGCCGTGTCTCTCTCGGAGACGGCTCCCACAACGGGCTATACGCCCTGCGCGATGGACGGCACCTTCACGCTGCCACCTGTCGATGGGAGCTACGTGCTGCGGGTATTCTTGCGCAACGCAGGCGGACCCTCACCGGCGAGCGCGCCTCACACGCACGTGCGTGACACGACGCCGCCTCTGATCGTCTTCTCGAACCCAGCCCCGGGCTCTCGCTACGCGATAGAAGATGCGCTCACCGCGACCTACGCTGTGCTGGAGGAGAATCCCTCGCAAGAAGAGCTCCTGCACATCTCGCTCGCCCTCGACGCGATGACCTACTCTCTCGTCGCTGTTTCGCCCGTCGAGTCCTCCTACGTGCTGCAGCTCCCAGACGAGGCGAGTGAGACCGCTGTGCTCCGCTTCGTCCTCATTGACGCTGCGGGAAACCTAGGCGCTGCGGAGCTCCCCTTCGCCATCGACGGCATGGCGCCAGACGCTCCCATTGCCACGTGGTCGAGCGCCGGACCTAGCCAGAGCACGAGCCTCGCTTACGTCGTGAGCAACTGCGAAAGTGGCGCCTTCGTCGCTGCGAGCACATCGCCGTTCGTGAGTGAGGGCCTGAGCTTCGAGCCGTGCGCTGGCATGCACAGCCTGAGCTTGAGCGATGATGGCTCGCACACCTTCTACCTCTTCCAGCAAGACAGCGTCGGGTTCATCAGCGGAGCCAGCGCACCTCACACGTACGTGCTGGACCGTATGCCGCCCACGCTCAGCGTGAGCTCGCCGGCGAGCGCTTCGATCTGGGGTCCGAGCTCGCCGCTCAGCATCGTCTATTCTGCGAGCGACGCCAACTTTGGCGCGACGCCGATCAGCATCGCGCTGGCCCCATCCGGGGGAACAGGGGCGCTCGCCGCGCCGGTCTTCACGGCCAATGACGGACTTTACCTTGCGACGACTGGCGACGAGTCGACCTCTGTCGCGGCGGTGAGTGTACGCGCCGAGGATCTCGCGGGAAATGCGACGACCGTCGTGGTGCTCTACATCGTCGACGCGGATATTCCTACGGCACCAAGCCCGCAGTGGTCGAGCGGTGGTCCGTCCACCTCGCCCTCGCTGAGCTTCACGATCAGCACGGGGCCAAGTGGCGAGTGCGAGCCCTCGTCGGAGCGCGAGGTTGCCTGGGCGCTCGAGCCAGACACGCCAACGAGCGGATTCTTCCCCTGCGACGCGCCAGTCGCCGTGACCGTCCCAGCGGAAGGCACTCACTTGCTCTATGTCTTCCTGCGAAACACGCAGAACGGGTTCGTCTCGAGCCCAAGCGCGGCGCACACCTACATCTACGACGTCACTGCGCCCGCGCTTGGCGTCAGTGCTCCCGTCGATGGGCTGTCGCTTCGCGCGAACGAGCTCGCGAGCGTGATTTACACGAGCAGCGATCCCCACTTTGCGTCGCAGCCGCTCTCGTTCTCTCTCTCGCTCAACGGCGGCGGCACCGTCGATCTCGGCGTCGCCAACAACACCGGGAGCTTCAGCTTCGTGGCGCCGAGCGGACCGACGGGGCCAGCGACCCTCACCGTGCGCAGCACTGACGCGGCGGGAAACTTCGTCGAAGCAACGCGTTCCGTGCTGCTCGATGGCAGCGCGCCGCAGGTGATTGCCTTTCATGTGGAGGGCCTTGGGGCACCGACGGGGTACGATCCGACGCCTGAGCGCGCACAGCCCGTTGCCCCGTTTCACCTGCGCGCCAGCGACGACGTCAGCGCTCTGACTCACTTTTGTATCAAGCGCACTGCCGGCCAGACGGCACCGGCGCCGCCGCAGCAGGACGACGAGTGCTGGATTTCGTTCTCTCATCCGAGCGTGAGCGCGAGCGTCGAAGTCAGTCCTCCCGCGATAGAGATCGCTGACTACGACGTTCGCTACGGCTTCACCCGCGGCTTCACTTATCGCCTTTACGCCTGGGTAAGAGACGCGGCGCAACGCATCTCGACGAACAGCGCGACAGTCACTGTGGACCAAGTCCCGCTCAAGTATGAGCCTGGCACAGCCCCGATTGTGACGAACGTCTTTGCCTCGGTGTCGACGGAGCCGGACTGGCCGCTCCCGCCGAGCGAAACCTCCGTCGGACCGAGCGGCGCTCTCAACATTCGCTGGGACGTCAGCTTCCCGAACAACACCATGGATCCCTCGACCGGGATCGTCGACCTCTATTACACCGAAGACGATGTGAGCTATCAGCTCATCGCGCTCGATGTCGGCAACGGCGCGAACGGTTGCGCTCCTAGTTGGGCTCCACCGAACATGGCGACACCGCCTAATACGACGGGCTGCTATCGCTGGGCTTCTGCGAACATGCCGAGCGGCGCCTTCTCCATTCGCGTCGCCGCGACCGACAGCAGGCAGATCACGACCTCGCGCAACGTGGTGCCGCCACTCAACGCCATCGACACGAGCGGCGTAGGCATCGCCTTTCTCGCAGGCAACACCGACCCTGGAATTGGCGGTAGCGCGTTGTCGACGGTCTTCAACACTCAGTCTGGCGAGGCGATTTGCGTTCCGGGGCTCATGGCGATCGACTCGCGCGGAGTGTTCTACTACAGCGACCGAGACAACGGGCTCTTGCGAGTGAGCCCGCGCACCGGAAACACCGAGCTGCTGTTGCCGTACAGCCCCTCTGGGTCGACGGGCGATGGCGGCCACTACTCCTCCGCCACGACCCGGGGAATTGAGCGCGTGCAGGTCGACCTCCTCGACAACGTCTACGTGGCGGAGCTCGATCGCTTGCGACGCATCAACGTCAACGCGCAAGGTGAGCCCACCACCATTGAGACTGTGCTTGGCGGCGGCGGCTTGTCGGCCGCGACGGGAGGCACCGGCCCCTTCTCCGCGACCGCGATCAACTGGCAGTGCCGCGCTTGTCCCATTGCGCCGCTCGCGAACGGGGACTTCTATACGATGATCAACACAGGCTCGAGCCCAGGCGGTAATTTGCGCATCTTGCGCTATTCGCGCGCGTCGGCCACCGTCGAAGCCATCCCTGTCGATTCGACGGCCTACGCGCCTCTCGGCGGGACTACGACTATCGGCTCTTGCCCGCTTAGCGTCAAAGCCGTCGCCTTCGATCCCGCAGGCAATGGCGCTGTCGCCTTCACGACCACGACGACTGCGGGGACCTGTCCAGCGCTCGGCTCGGTGCTCGTGAACGTCTCGGCGACCGGCGCGGCGGTCGGTCCCATTGCAGCCCCTTACTCCGCTTCGGCCTGCCTCATTGAGTCAGCGAGCGACGGCGCGGTGCGCATGTGGAACGGCAGCGGCAGTGGGAGCGTCTTCCGCTATCGCCCCGTGACCAATGACTGGGAGAAGGAGCTAGGCAGCGCGACCTACACGGGCACGAACTGCGCCGACGGAAGCGCCGCTCTCTCCTGTTCGAGCACGGTTCGAGGCCTCACGACCGATACGGAGGGACGTCTCTACTGGGCGGCTGCGGGGCAAATTCGTACCTTGGACGAAGACGGAAAGGTCGTCACAATCTACGGCGAGAACGAGTACTATGGCGATTCGACGCTGCCGCTGCCGAACACGCCGAGTCTAAGCGCGCGCATCGGACGCAGCGAATCCATCGCGCTCTGGCGAGACATGAGCGGCGAGCACATCACCATCATCGATAGCGGAAACCTGCGAGTGCGTGAGGCCGATGTTGGCGGGAACATCAGAAGCCTCGCCGGCAATGGGACGGTCGCGTCGACGCCGGCGACGAACCCGAGCCCCGCCTACGCACAACCGGTGCCCTTTGTGTCAATCACGAGCTTCGGTGTCGACGTTCGAAACGGAGACATCTATTTGGGTTACGACGGTAGCAAGCGCGGAATTTTGAAGTTGGTCCGCACCCCCACGCTCGAGTGGCTACGCGTGATCGGCTGCGGCGCAGGTACCTGCGGAACGAGCCCGATCTACAACGCTCCAGATGGCGAGATCGGGGCAAACCTAAGCTTCCCGACGAGCATGGCGCAGCAGCGCATCATCGGAATTTTTGACCGCTATCTTCTCTACATGGCCGGGCATCTCGTCACCCACGGGCCGGGCGTGAACAGCTTTCAGGATTACTCGATCAAGGCGTTCGACCTCGACGACAATTACCGACTGTTCACGACCCTCGCCCAATCGCAGCTTGGACCTGGCTATCCGGCGGACCCGCCGCTCACGGAGGCGAACATTATGACTGCGGGAACGACGCGCTCGTTAGGCTGGGTGGGTATGTTCTCAACGAGCTCACACGACCTGAGGCCCGAGTCGATCTACGATCCGGTCGCGCAGCGGCTCATTTATCCTCGCTCCGGGCGCAATGCGACCAACCGGAGCATCGCCTCGCTACCCTTCGTCATCGGACCGAGCGGCGGAACGAACCTTGGCGATGCCCCAATCGCGGACTATCACGAGATCTCCAGACGCTACTCGTCGTTCGCGCTGCGTCGGCACGGCGCAAACGAGTACCTCTATTATTGCACGCATGGCCCTGCGTCTGGGACCGCTCTTCCCGACGATTACCGCCTCTTCGTCAAGAACATGACGAGCAACTCGTCACCCGTGCAGCTGCCGTGGGCCATCGCGAACCTGCAATGTCGCGGTCAATCGCTCATCTGGGATGCGACGCGCCAATCCCTTGTCTTTCCTTATCAACGCAACGGTCTGTGGGGGGTCGCCGAGTACCGCAACCCACCAACGCCTCCCTGAGCTGGGCTTGCCATGGTTGTTGTCAGTATGGCCTCGATTAAAGAACGCTGGTGAGGCTGACGTAGCGCTGCGTGTGTGTAGTCGTTGGCCAGCGACGGATTCACGAACGGGTTGTACACGGTACGGAGGCGAAGGAAGTACATAAACAAGCGATGGCGAGCAGACTCGTCGTGCGCACTCACGCGGGTCTGCGCGGGTAGATTGTACCCTTGAACGTTGCTCGCGTCGCTGGCAGTCGGGCTCTCGCCGTGCGTTGCAGAAACTTTCATCGCTTCCATGCTGAGCTGCACTCCGGCGTCGTCTTGCTGTGTCCATTGCCCGTTTCAAGAAAAGACCACGGCGTGCCAGCAAGCGCTGCATGCCAGAAGCGATGCGTGTTGTCAGAGAGAGTCGCTCGGCAGCGGTGATCGCCGTCGCCGCAACGAAATGCAGCTTGCCGTCGGCGTGGGTTTGCCTAATTTTTGGGTGTTCGATTGCTCTGATGTTCGCATTTTCACGGCAACCCGCCGGCAAGGGAAAGTCCGCAGTCAGACCGAAGGTCGCCGATTCATCCTGCTGAGCCGAGCCGCACGCAGCGAGACATAGAGCGAGAGCAACAGTGGTACGCATGAGAGCCTCCATGGCCAATCATACGGAGTGCCTGCGATGCGGTGTTCGATAGGGGGCGTTGGACAAAAAGGCGACGTTTGCGTCAAGCTGGCCTGACGGTCAGCCCCAAGGCAGGGAGAAGGTCTTGAGGTTGGTAAGCTCTTCATCGCTTCGCGCACACCTTCTTTGTAGCCAAGGCCCGAGTCTTTGATGCCGCCAAACGGAGACATCTCGGTACGGTAACCCGGAACTTCACGCACGTTGACGGTGCCTACTTGCAGCTCCCGAACGAAGCGCATCACATCGTCCAATCGATTGGTGCATACGCCGCTAGCCAGGCGCCGCGTGACGCGAGTCACGGGACGCCGGAAATCCCAATTTAGAGCACAGCAGGCGGCCGCGCACGTTTACGCTGAGGGGGCAATCGCTTTAGCTGACGCGTTCGCTGCTCGTCTCTGCGCCGACGCGTGATTGCCAGCGCGGCAGCGCCGTTTCTATGCTCATGCTGGCAAATCCTGCTTTTCCAGTAGCCTTCACTTCGTACATGCTGTGATCCGCAAGGCGCAGCAGCGTCTCGAAAGACGCAGGCAATCCCTCGGTGGAAACGGAGCCTAGGCTGAAGCTCACCGAGAAACCCGCGTCTAATGTTGCGGCTCTTACGGCGCTGAGTGCCCTCGCTAGAACGGCTTCTGCCGCGACGCGTGGCGTGCGTGGCAGCAAGATTGCAAATTCGTCGCCACCGAGTCGACCAACGGCGTCGCCACCCCGGAGGGCACCCCGCAGCGCACATGCAACCACTTTGAGAAGCTCGTCCGCTTTCAGGTGACCGAGCGTGTCGTTGACGTGTTTGAAATTGTCCAGATCCAAATACGCAACGGTCACCGAAGAGGCGTCACGATGAGATGATGCGAGCTCACGCTCCGCGAGCTCGTGCAGCGCACGCGCATTCCACAAGCCGGTGAGATGGTCGACTCGGGAATTTTTGGTTTCGCGGGCGAGCGCTGCCG
Source organism: Myxococcota bacterium (assembly GCA_044359465.1). Lineage (GTDB taxonomy): Bacteria > Myxococcota > JADLHZ01 > JADLHZ01 > JADLHZ01 > JADLHZ01. Next base: position 1,388 of record JBIKMD010000065.1, on the reverse strand, counting down.
AGACAGCGCTGAACATGATGCAACTCGCGGCCAAGAAGAAAAACAGGGTGAGCGTATTGGAGATGGCGAAAACCGGGTGTGAATAGCTGTGACCGCTATACGCGTCGGCCATCAGCCACACGCCATCGCTGATCGCGCTCAGGGCAAGAGAAGAGGCTCTGCTCGCCTTCCACGCAAGCAAACCGCAGGGGATCAGATACAGAATCTGAATCGACAGATCGATACCGGTTGCGGCGTCGAGCACGCCAATGAGCGCCACGATGAGGGTGGCCACGAGCGAGATACGCAGCGTGTTCGCCGGCGAGGTTGCTTGTCCGTGCGCGCTGAGTCGAAACCAAAGAGCCAGCGCCTGCGCTTGGCTGGGGGCGTCCGATTCTGACCGCTCAAGCGTGCAGGGCGGAGTCGGAAGATCAGGTTTCATGTTGGAACGCACGAGTCACCTCTTTAGGGAGTGTGCCCGGTGGTGACCCTCTCAGATAGAAGATAAATATTGAATGTAAGTGCTGTTTTTTGGAACTATTCGCTGCGCCTATGACTACGCGTGGATCGTCATCGACCTGTGATGAGAACCACCGGATTCCGCGCGAAGAAACAGCGATTGTTCGAGATTGGCTCAGTGCCAGTTAGCGCGAAAAGCCTGGCGTGCGTTGATGAATTTCAGACCTCGCTCATCCCGTTTTGCATGGATCTCGAGAGGCAGGCGGCAAGCGCACCGCGGGATTGATGACGCGAGAAACATCGCGCGCTTACTAGCTGAGCTAGAACGAGCAGCCGCAGTTACGGCGGCGTTGAACCGATGGCCCGCGTAAAGCGCATTGCGTAGTTCGGAACGCCCAGACGCTGGTCTGACGCGTTGGGCGACAGCACTTCGCGTAGCGCTTTCACGCCTTTGGGTTCCACCTCTTCTTTGAGCTGGGCCGAGCGCTCCTCTATGCGCCTACCCTCATCTCTCGTCTCGGTGAGCGACGCCAAAGGAGCCGGTTGAAGGATCTTGGGAGTCTCCGGAGAAGCCAGGGGCGGCGATTTGTCTCTCGTCGAGCCTGCGCACGCTCCGAAGATCAAGCTAAAAGCAGCGATCTTCCACATACAAACCTCACCCTCTTAGCGTGCGCCTTCTTTGGTCATTTGGCTACACAAAAAGCGCTCCGTGTTGACGGGGACGGCTGCCGAGGAGGAGACCGCTTGTATGGCTCAAAAAGCGAAGGTGGTGTTTGTTTGCCAGTCGTGTGGTGCCACCAGTGCACGGTGGCTTGGCCGCTGCCCTGGCTGCGAAAGTTGGAACACGCTGGTTGAAGAGCGCGCCACCAAGTCTGGTGCGCCAGAATCCGCAAAAAGCACAGCGAACTTGGTACTGCTCAGCGAGGCGCCCCTGCAGGCGGAACAAAAGG
>JBIKMD010001012.1:0-2740 GCA_044359465.1 Myxococcota bacterium | reverse complement strand
ACGGCACGCGCAGGCCTGAGAACAAGCCCTTTGGTCGCACCAGCATGATGATCACGAGCAAGAGCGAGTAGATGACCATACGAAGATCAGTGCCGGTGAGCTCCTGCAAATCACGGAGCGCTTCAGGCATGAGGGCAAGGAGCAGCGCAGCGACGGCCACGCCTAGCGTATTGCCGAGCCCACCAACGACCACCATCACCACAATCTCGATCGATTTCTGAAACTGAAACGATTGCGGGTTCAAGTACTGTTCATGGTGCGCAAACATGGCGCCAGCAACGCCTGCAAAAAAGCTAGAAAGAACAAACGCGCGCACTTTGTACTTTGTAACGTCAATGCCAACGGCGCTTGCCGCCACTTCGTCTTCACGAACAGCAAGCAAAGCCCGACCATGCGCAGAGTCCATGAGCGCCGCGATGACCCAGGCGCAGAGCGCAATGGCCGCAAACACCCAAAACACGCTCGCTCGGTGCGGAATACCGGCATAACCGCGCGCGCCACCAACAGCATCGATGTTGAGCAAAATGACGCGAACGATTTCACCAAAACCGAGCGTTGCAATCGCCAAGTAGTCGCCGCGTAAACGCAGCGTGGGCATGCCAACGATCAACCCGCCAATCGCGGCAACAAGGGCACCGATGAAGGTCGCCAGCACAAACACAGAGGTGTCTGTGAACGCCTCGTTGATGATGACCGCGTTGGTCCACGAGGGAAAGGACACGGTGATGAACGCTGACACATACGCGCCAATCGCCATGAACCCAGCATGTCCGAGTGAAAACTGGCCCGTGTGCCCGAGCACCAGATTCAATGAGATACCGAGCGTGACGGCAATGCCCATGTTGATGAGCACACGCAGCGGATAGGGATTGAGCACCGCCGGCGCGAGCCAATCGAACCCGAGCAGCAGCACGATGCCCCCAAGCAAAAGTGCGTAACGCTTGAGCGTAGCGTTCATGGCGCGCTCATACTTTCTCGACCTCGTACTTGCCGAAGAGCCCCGCAGGGCGAACGAGCAAGACGACGATGAGTACGACAAACGCGATTGCGTCGCGGTAGGTGGACGAGCCGTAACCGGTCATCATCTCTTCACAGAGCCCCAGGAATAGGCCACCAATCGCAGCGCCGCGGATATGACCAATCCCGCCAACAACGGCCGCAACGAAGGCCTTCATGCCGTTTAGGTTCCCCATGAGCGGATCGATCTTGGGATAGGTCACACCAACGAGCACACCCGCTGCGGCAGCCAGTGCGGCGCTCACCGCGAAGGTCAGCGCGATGGTGCGATTGACGGGAATGCCCATGAGCGAGGCCGCTTCGAAGTCTTGCGACAAGGCACGCAGCGCAAGGCCGTACTTCGTGCGTCGGACCACAAAATCTAGGCCCACCATGAGCGCAATTGCGGCGATGAATACGATGAGCTGCACGCTCGAAAGCACCAAATCCATGGGCAGCGAGATCTCGAAGCTCGGAAGCATCTGCGGATAGAATTTCGGGTCAGCGCCAAAGATGATCTGCCCCGAGTACTGGAGCAACATCGAAACGCCGATAGCGGTGATCAGCGCATTGATACGCGGTGCTTTGCGCAGCGGACGATAGGCGAAGCGTTCGATGGCTGCGCCGAGTAATGCCGCGCCAAGCATGGCCGCTGCGGTGACAGCGAAGGCACCGATTGCACTCGGCTTGTCGTTGAGGCCCAACGCATTGCCAGCGTAATAACCAAGGTAAGCGCCCACCATGAAGACGTCGCCATGGGCGAAGTTGATTAGCTTCAGGACGCCAAACACCATGGTGTAGCCGAGGGCAATCAGGGCGTACACCGCCCCCAAGGCCACACCATTCAATAAATGTTGTACGAGCTCGCTCAACGCTGGCCGTCTTGGTTCATCCTAGGCGCCTAGGTCAAGCGACCAAGCATTTCCGCCTAATTTTGACTCATTAAACGCATTAAGCAGCAGTTCTCGACCGGCAACATGTGCGCGCGCGCACGTTCTTAGCCTTCGAGTTTGGGTAGGATACTGGGGATGATGCCGACGTTTGATCCAAGCGACATCGTCGCACACGACGGCAACTATACGATCTATCGCAAAGGGCCGTTGCTTGGACTCTGCCTCGTGGGGCTCGTCGACAACGACGTCAGCAACACTTGGCGAGAGGCGCTCGAAAAAGAGATCATTCGCGCTGATTTTCCGGACTACTTCGCCATCGATGGCTCACGCATGGACGCAAAAAATTCGCCAGCGTCACGCTTGCGAACCGCCGTCTTCGTCCGTGGCATCATGCGCCGAGCCAAGTTTGCGGTGCTGAGAGCAAGTGACACCACGGGTTCACGGGTGGTCATGCAGGCGCTCCTAGGCATGGCAGGCGTGAAAGCATCGCTTGTCGTCACGAGCGAGGAAGCGTTCATAAGCGCGCTCGAGGCATTGCACGCTGGACGTCTTCCCGTTTGAAACACCCGCGAGGTGTAGAAAGTCGCACTTTGGCGTATGCCCAGACATGGCCGAAATCGTTGGCATCCTGAACCTCAGCACCGACTCATTTTCAGGCTCGGAGCCTGATCCGCTCGCGCACGCGGAACGTATGCTCCGCGCGGGCGCCGATTGGATCGACGTGGGTGCTGAGGCGTCAAACCCAGGCGCACAACGTTTAGAGGCTCACGAGGAAATTGCGCGGCTCACGCCGGTGGTGCGCGCGCTAAGCAAGTTAGGCGCGCGGATATCGATAGATACGCACAAAGCAG
>JBIKMD010001013.1:0-2740 GCA_044359465.1 Myxococcota bacterium | reverse complement strand
GAATGAGCGCCGGACCAATCGATCCCACGTCGTAGCCATTCGCTTGCAACCACGCGATCGCCACTTCGGCTTTGTCGCTGTGCGCCGCGTTCACTTGCAACACGTCATAGTCGTACGGTCCAACGCTGCCTTTGGCGACGACTTGTACGGATTTGCCTCCGCTTTCGGCATCAGAAACTGGCACGCCCGGCGAAAAGACCCTGGTGGTATCGACACGGCAAGTGCCTTCCGTCGTAGTCGTCAAAACGTACTGAGGGTTGGTCGCGGTTTGCAGACGCGCAAACGCCGCGTTCGACGACACCGAAACTTGCGGAATCGAGGGCACCGGAAGGACCCACGAGAACTTCTCACTTGGACCTTGGTACTGAATCTGCACGATGCTTGTGACCGTGCCATCAGCGTTCTTGGCGAAGATGATCCGTTCGGCCGCTTGGTTCACGGGCTGAGTCCGAGAACAAAAGAAGCCGCCGCACGCTTCGGCAACACGCGGGGTGAATGACAGTGCAGCAAGGAGTAACAGCGTCTTCTTCATGGCAAACCTCAATCGTTCTTGGCCCCACGCGCAACCCATTCGCGCGCGAGTGATTTCAATTCTTCGGATACAGTGCCGGAGCCCGCAGGCGGCATGAGGTCCGCATGATCGGGATGGTCGATGGTGGATGGGATGCGTTTTCCGTACAGCTTGTCGATGAGATAACTCGCGTCAGGATCACCGGGCACCACTAGGAGTCGCGTCGGTTCATGCTCGGAGGGTTTGCCAACGAGCTGCGTAAAGGCTTTGCCCGCGCGCAAGTCTAAGCGTGACGCGGTGAACGCGCTCCCGTGACACGAAGAGAATGCGCACGACTGCGAAAACAGCTCTTCTTGAAGCACGGTGAACGTGGGTTCCTTCGGGCCGCAGCACGCGAGTAGGAGGAAAACGGCGTACTTCATAAAGCAGCACACCCCGCGTAAACATCGCCGCTGCAAGTAGTGTCGCCAGGCGGACAGCGTGGCGTCACGGTGAAGGTCTGCGTCAGGTGGGGCGAATTGTCGGCGTTCGGCGACGTACAATCCACAATCGAAACTTCAAGCTCGAGCTTAGCGCCGTCGAGTGCGAGCCCTGGTAACTGCGACGGACAGATGAACACCTGAAGCGTTCCCGTCTCGTTCGCGACGAACCCTTGTTCGAACTGCTGCAAGCGCAGAATCGAAGTCGCGCCCGGTTGTTTGAGTCGCATGGTCACGAGATTCCAATTCGTACAGAGCCCTTCGGTCTGCACGTTCATGAACGCGTGATATCCACCTTGGGGTCCCGGGTTCAGCGGCAGCGGGTTCGCCCCGTTTTCGAACGCGACAAACGAAGCACCGTCGATGGTGCCGACACGCATCGTCGCACCGTCGTTACTAGTCGCACAAGCGCGCGCATAACTCGGCACCGACGTGCATTTGTAGCTCGGTGTGTAAATGACCGGAGGCGTTGGCGGCTCTGGGTCAGCGCAAGCAGCGAGTAGTAGGACGGCTAGGTATTTCATATGTATTAAAAACAATACAAGGAACCGAGGTCGGTCAGCCGCGGGTAGTAGTAGGCAAACAGATTGCAGTGCTCTTCGAACTCGACGTGCGGCCCAAAGACAATGTCGAAATCGAGTGGGTTGTTGAACTCGCAGCTGTAACTGAGCCCGCCGCCCGCCTCCACCGTGGGACCGCCATCGGCAAACGTGAGAAACTTCGGCTCATCCCAGTTATCGTTCTCGTACAGCGCTTGGCTCAGCTCGCCCACTCGATTGGCAAGCGACACAGAAAACTTTTTTCCACGGCTGTGAAAGTGCCCACTCATGGCGGCGATCTTTACCGATTGCGGCACCGTGCATAGCGAGCTAAAGGTGGCGGCCTCACCAGCACGCAGGAACAGGTTGCGATTGTTCGCGAACATGGTGCCGAGCTCAGCACTCACCGCGCTCGCTTCAATCGTATGAAAGTTGATGACGACTTTGCCTTGGCCGAGCTCGGTCTTTTGGGTGGACCCATTCACATAGTGCGTTTGGATCATGATCAACTCGCCCGCTTCAATGTGCGACGCGACACCCTCTGGCAGCGTCCAAGTGAACGCGCCTTCATAACCGCCATTGTGGGTCTGCGAATTGACGATGAGACCCCACTCCTGAAACGGAAGGTTGTCCCAGCACCCGCGTTGCACATCACCGTCTTGGTATTTGGAGTCGCCTGTCACACGAAACATGTTCATGTGGTGCGTGCCTGCGTTCATCGCAATCTCGAAGGTGTGAACCCAAGCATCCGCGGGCGCGCGAAAGTAGTAGCAGTCTTGCAGCTCGCTGCCCGCAGGAACATCAAAAGGGCCCACGCTGAGTTGAAAACCTCTGGACGGCTTATCGAGCTTCGCTTCACTCGAAGGTTTTGGGCCACACGCGACGACTAGGAGAAGACAAAAGAAGCGTTTCATTCGCACACCACGCTGCAGACGCCGCGCACGCCAAGGAAGGTGTTCGCGATGGTCACTTGCCCTACAGACGCACAGGAGAGCTCACCGGAACTGGAGACCTGGGCCACACCGATGTTGTTCGACGCCCAGAGTCCACGCGAGGAGACGTCTTCCATCGCGCCGGAATGCAGAAGCGCGGTCGCGGTAAGTTGCGCCTGCTGGCCCACCAAAAGGCGCAAGGTCGACGGCGAGAGCTGCATGCGGTCGACGTCAGAGGCAATGACATCAACGGTGAGACTGGCCTCAGGACCATCAGGA
>JBIKMD010001010.1:0-2748 GCA_044359465.1 Myxococcota bacterium | reverse complement strand
GCGAAGCGTTTCACTTTCTCACGCTGCTGCGCGAGTTGTTTGTCGACCTCGGTTTTGTCGAAATTGGCGTTGCCTATGACGTCCGCAATCAGCTCAACGCCGGTATCAAAGAAGCGGCTCGCAAGCGTCACGGACACCACGGTGGTGTCGTACCCTGCGCGCACGGCAACCTCGCCGCCCAGGCCCTCTACGACTTGCGCGACCTCACCTGGAACCCGCGATGCGGTGCCGCGCAGCAACAGTTGCTCGGTGAGGTTCGCCACGCCTTCTTCGCCTGGGAGCTCGTCCACCGAACCGGCATCCACCCAAGCTTGCACCGCGACCACGGGGCTTGCGTGATTTTCCTGCACAACGATGGTGAGACCATTACTGAGCTGCACACGCTTACCTACAATCACCTGTTCTTGATCCGGCGCCTTTGGCGCTCCGGGAGAAATAGGTTTGTCGGCTGCTGTGTTGTGACAAGCGACGGCCAAGACCAAAGGAATGAATGTGAGACGCAACATCGTCCCCCTGTTTACCGGTAAACCCCCGGCGGACCTACTTTTTAGAAAGAGGCTACCACCCGCGTGTTCTTGCGCTCACGCCAGCCCCCGTGCGATCGGCGCGGTCATATGATCGCATTGTTGTTGTCGCTGTCTGTAAGCGCGGCTGCCCCTTCGTGGCAGAAGCTTCCTTTGGTGCATGACTGGTTTGGCGTGTATCTGCAGGGCAAGAAGGTCGGTTACCTAGAGAGCACACGCGAGAAGGTTGGCACCAACGTGCTGCACACCCGTCAAAAGATGACGGCGCGCGTGGCCGGCATGGGTCAGAACGTGACGGTCGAAGTGGTCAACGATTTCACTTACGACTGGGCGACTGGAAAGCTCCTGTCGTTGGAATTCAAACAAGCGTCGCCAACCGGTTCGGTCGAGGTGAAGGGCGTCGCCAAGGGCGGCAAGATCGAGCTCGAGTTCACGGCTGCAGGCGAGAAGCGTGCGCTGCCGCCTATCGAGCAAGAGTCCATCACGCAGCACCAAGCCGGCGAGCTGCTCGCCATGGCCGGCAAGCTCAACGCCAAAAGCAAAGTCAAAGCGTTCGACGCCTCGATTCAAAAGGTGATGACCAACGAGCTCGAGCTCGTGAAGATCGAAAAACGCGTGCTCGACGGTGTAGAAGTGCCGATTCGTGAAGTGAAGTCGAAGATGGTCGAGCTCAATGTGGATGAAGAGAGCATCTACACGCCAGAAGGGCGCGCGCTCGAATCAAAGGTTGCTGGGTTGTTCACCATCCGCCTCGAGGACGAGCAGCGCTCGAAGAACCTCGACTACTCGCAAGACGTGCTCGTTGCGTTTGTTGTACCGGTCAACAAGCCGATTGAAAATCCCTACATTCTCGGTGACGTAGCGATTACCTTCGCCGGCGCCAAAGGGTTCGTCATTCCGCAAAGTGAGCGCCAAGCCGTGCAGGTGCAAGGCGACAACATCAAAGTGCAAATCAAACGCGGCACGGTGGATGAGAAGAAGGCCGCGCAGCTACCGGTGGACACGACCAAGTTTGCTAACGATCTGAAGCCCGAGCCACTGCTTCAGTCAGATGCACCAGAGATTCGTGGTCTCGCCAAAGAAGTGGTCGGAAACGAGAAAAATAGCTTCAAAGCTGCTCAAAAGCTGCTCGATTGGACGCATCGTAAGCTCGAAAAAGCCTACGTGCCTGCTGTGTCCAATGCACTCGAAGTCTTCAAGTCACGCAAAGGTGATTGCGGCGAGCATGCGGCCCTGTTTGTTGCGCTCGCCCGCGCGGCAGGGATTCCCGCGCGTCCAGTTGTAGGCATCACGTACTGGCCACCCGGAAACGGCTTTGGGTACCACGCCTGGGCCGAGGTTTGGGTGGGGCAATGGATCGCTGTCGATCCTACACAAGGCACCATGGCGGCCGACGCCACGCACGTACAACTCGCCGGCGGCGATCTTGCTGAACAAGCGAAGATCACCATGCTCATTGGTAAGCTCAAAGCGAACATCGACCGCGCGAACTAAGCAGCGCCGGTCAATGCAGCAGGTGATTGTGTGATTCGAGGCCGGCTTGAGGCTGGCTTCTACCAAGCGTCAGCGAAGCTTGAACGCGTTTTTGCTGAGCCGCAAAGGCTAAGAAGGTCAGGTCACGACGAGCTTGTACTTCACGCTAGCGACGATCGGCGAGACGTGAGTCGCCTTCCCAGATGACCCGCCCGACATGAGTGCCTCGTTGCCGAAGTGAAAGACTAGGTCGTAGGTGCCCGGCTTCCATCGCGTCGTATCGTTTTTGAATTGATAGGCGTGCTTGATTTCGCCCGTGGCTGCGTACCGAGGCATCTCGGCGATCGGAAGAGCGATCCGATTTGGTGCATAGGACCATCGCCAACTGGGCTAGAACAAAGTCCCGTGCCAGAGCTCGTTGATGAAATCCGCGACTGGCATGATTTCGATTCCATCCTCAGTGCGTCGCTTCCTTGTTTCCAAGCAAACGATGACTCGGCGTTTCAACTTCGTATGATCGATTTTGACCTGCCGTAGACCCTTGAGGCACCTAGCGAGCGCTCGATCCACGTCTCTGGACGCCTTCGCTTGAACTTAGACTTCAATTTATCATGATAAATTGAGCAAGTGTCCACGGGTCGTCATTGCGGCGGCGTCTCGAGCGATACCTATTTTCCAAGTGCCACGACTTGTGATTACGCCGGCACGACCCCGGGCCCGAACCAACATTACCTTTGCCAATAGCGCGCTA
>JBIKMD010001011.1:0-2748 GCA_044359465.1 Myxococcota bacterium | reverse complement strand
GCCATCGGTCTTGAACGCGCCCGAAAACGAATGGGCAGAGCCGATCACCTTGACGCGCTTCTTGTCTCGCTGCGCTGCCTTGAGAATGGCTGCGATCTCTTCTTCGCTGCTCGGTGCGACTTTGAACTCCGGCGCGAACGCTATTTTCCCAGAGTAGTCATGCACTAGCTTCTGCTGAACATTCGGACCTTCATCGAAGACCGCGTGCTCAGCATCGACTTGGCCTTTGACACACAACGCTGCGGCTACAATTCCGGCAACAACCAGCGCCAGCGCACCGACTATCGCCCAGGGTCCAGAGAGAAGCACTAGGATCGCCACCCCGCCGCCAACCGCAGCGAGTCCAGCTAGCGTGCCTGCAGCCCGCAGCAGCGAATGCGCGAGAGGCACAGGCCTCAGCTCGGGCGCTGTTCGCCCCATCGTGAGCGGACCCGGTTTGACTGGCGCCGTTGGTTGCGCGCTCCATGCACTACGAACGGGGAGCGTCCCTGCAAACCCATCGCTTGGCGCTGCGGCGGGCATCGCTTTGACCTGAGTAGTACCCACCAACTTGAGTTTGGTGAGCGGCGTCGGCAATTTTGCCGCCGCAACTGACGTGACACCGCGGTCTTTGACCGTGAGCTCGTTAGCCATGGTTGTCTCTCCGGTACGAGAGCGACGCGCCGCCGACTTTGACACCCGTGGCTTCCGTGGGCGCCACAAGAGGTGAGCGATAAGGCGGGTTGGCTTGGCGCTGAACAGAAGCGTCATCCATTGGGTCGAAGGCGCGAATGTCACGCACATCCACCTCGCCGTCGCGCTCGCCTTGTGCGGCGTTCACCGCAGCGCCGATGCCGTGTGCGGCCATATCTCCCAGATTCTTGAGAAGCATGAAGGGGAAGAGCACGAGCTCGAGCAAATCGGCGAACAAACCAGCGATGAACATGGGCAGCGCAAAGATCCAATGAAGTTTTGCGCCGAGCAGCCCAAAGGCAATGGCGCGATCTACCGGCACCACAGCGTGGGCTGCGTCTTCGCCAATCGCACGAAGATTCTGCACCGCTGACGCACCGTGCTGAATGCCACCGGCGGTATTTCGAACGGTTTCGGGATCAGCCTGGTACCAACTTGAGCTATCGTCTCTGTTTACCCTCATAGTCGCCTCCGATGAAGGTATCGGCGCGTCAAAGAAGCCCGCGCGCCAAGCGCCTACGCCCCGGCGCCACTCACGCGCCAAGGTAATCGCGGCGGTAAATTCGCAGCATGGCCAAGAACAGGGCAACGGCCAGGGGGCCCAGCAACAAGCCAATGGCACCAAAGGCTGCGAGCCCACCAATCAGCGAAAAAAAGACGAGTCCGCCGTGCATCCGCGTTCCGTCTTTGACGAGGCGCATCAGAATAGGCTTGAGAATGTTGTCTACGAGCCCCACCACGACCACGGCGTAGATCGCGAGAAAGAGCGCAAACCACGCGTGATCTGTGACGAGTAAAAACAAGGCCGCGAGTAAGCACACAGAAGCCGCACCGGCCGCAGGAATGAACGCCATGACAAAGGTCAGCGCGAAAAAGAACGCAGGATGTGGCACCCGTGCGATCAGATAGCCAATGAGCGCCACCACCGCCTGTACGGACGCAGTGAGCAGCTCCGAAAGCAGGACCGATCGACCCACCTTAGAGAACTCATCCATGAGCTCTCGCGTTTGCCCTGGTCTCAGCGGCGAAGAGGCATGCATCCAAGCCACCAACTCGTCTCGGTTTTTGAGCAAGAAGAACAAGGCGAGCGTCATCATAAGCGCGCCAAACAGAAACGCACCCGTGGCAGTGAGCGCGGCACCCGCGGTTGCCACTGCGCCGCTTCCTGCGTTCGTAAGATGGTTCTGCAAGGACTGACTGAGCTCACCGGTGCTGGTTCCGAGCTTGTCGAGCGCGCGATCGATCGGCCTTTCCACCGAATCGGGCAGCTTTGTTATGAGCCCGCGCATGCCATCGCTGCGAACGGTGTCAGACAGGAGCTGCGCCGCACCAATGGTTTCCTTGACCATGAACACAGAGAGTCCCGCCACCGGCGCGAGCACAAGAATGCAGAGCGCGCTCACCAGAATTCCAGCCGAGACCCCGCGTCGTTTGCCGAGCTTCATTGAAAGCCAATGCTGAAGAGGGCCAAGCACCATGGCAATCACGGCGCCCAAAAACAGCGCATGAGCGAGCGGCTCGAAGACGAACAAGACAAGCGCCAGAGCACCGAGGAGCATCAGCAGCAGTGCACGGCGGGCCGCGAGATCGGATCGTTCCATCCCTGCACACGGTAATCATTGCGCCCCAAGAAGGCACTCGCCGTCGATATTCTCGATCTTCGTACGCCGGTGCTACAATGCCTCACATCATGATGGAGCCAGGCGAGATCGCGCCGCAAGTAGGTGCGTCTTCTGATTTGACCCTCGACCGTTTGTTACAAACGCTCGTTCAGCTCGGTCTGATCGACGCCGCGCAGAAGCGAGATATCGAGGTCAAAGGGCCGCAGCAAAGCGCGCGCATCGTCAAAGATAAGCTTGGCAGCGGTCCCCGCAGCGGCAAAGGTGCGCCCACCTACGAGGTGAGCACCACCGAGCTCATCGCCTCCTTCAAGCTGATGACAACGGCAGGCGACCCCATTGATGAAGACAAACTGGCGCACGTGATCGCGCAGGTCAGCAAGCTAAGCTACGTCAAAATCGATCCGCTTCAGCTCAATGCGGATTTGGTCACCAGCACCTTCTCGCAGCCCTTCGC
>JBIKMD010000064.1:0-9790 GCA_044359465.1 Myxococcota bacterium | reverse complement strand
AGTACAAGCGAGCAATCAGACTCGCTGCACGCAGCAAGAAACCGAAAAAACAGATCAAACGCGCCGACTACCTTGTGAACTACAACGTCGAGCTATCACCGCTGCCGGCGTTCGAAGGTCTCTCGACAGAAGCAAGTCGGAAAGCGATCGCCGACATTCTCGACGAGTTGCGCAAAGAAACGATCACTCGCAGAGCCGCAGACGGTTCGACTCCGGTCGGCGTGCGCGCGGTAAAAACGATCAGCCGCGAGACGCGCGTGTCGTTGCCGCCGCCACCTTGGTTTGAAGAGAGACGACGCATGATCGTTTGGGCCAACCTCGCTGCGCCTGAGACGCGCGCGTACATTCGCGACTATTGGGCGTTTCAGTTTGAGTTTCGCGAGGCGTCTCTGAAGTATCGGAGCGGAAACGCTTCAGTTGAATTTCCGCCGGGGTCATTCCGGCCGTCGATCATCGTCGACGTACTTCAGTAGTTCTCTTCAGCGTTCGTTGGACAGGCATGACTACGTCTTCGCGAGGTGACGCTTCTTGCTCAACGCACGAATTTCAGCGCGCAGCTGTCCCAACTCATTGCATCAGACACGAACGTTGGACGTTCAGCCGTCTGATGGCACGATGGATTGATCTACTCTTGGTTTGACTGATCCCTATTCCTGGTCGATCTACTCCTGACTGATCCCTATTCCTGGTCGATCTACTCCTTACTCCTGTTGATGAGACGGTCGAAGAGGACGAACCACAGGATGATAGAGACAAAAGAAGAAAGACAATCATTTGACGCATGGCGCCCCCAATGGGTCCTTCGTGAACCCATTGGTCTTATCCAGGAAGCAGGCGACAAAGTGGGACGTTTGCGATCGCATCAACTGCGCGCTACTTTCCAGAAAGAATCTCGGAACGCTCTGGGCTGGCTAAGCCCGAGCGTCACGTTGTCTGCACGTCGTGGAAGTCCGCAAGAGCAGCGTCCAAACCGAATCAGAGCCCCCAGCTAGCGCTCACTTCAACCCGAGCGCACTCCACATCCACGCTATGTCGTAGCGCTCGGCCGCGGGGTGCGAGGACTCCACGAGCTCGAGGTCCTTCAACAACGTGATCACACGCTGCTTCCCTGCCGCGGTTTGCACTGCGTTGCGCGGAGTCTCGTTATTGAGCGCAGGGATGGCTTCATCGATCCACGCTCGATAGTGCTCATCCTTTAGTGTTTGCATAGCGGTGATCATCTCGCGCGAGGGTGGCGCTTTGGGTGGTCGCGGTTCTCCGGCGTTCTCGCGCATCATCGCTTCAATGTCGGAATGCGTACGGCCGAAAAAGCGAACCAGCGAGCCCGCGGCTTCGAGTACGGCAGTCTTGGCTGCATCGGCGCGCGCGATAGAGTTGGTCTCGACGTCCAAGCGATCCTTACGCACAGAAAGGAACGCAACACCGAGGGAGTCCATACGCTCGCCGGGCTTCGACCAGGACAGCGTGTGCGGCGCACCTGGCTCCGGAGTCTCATCCACAGCATGCATGCCCTTCATCTTGCGCAGCGCTTCGAGCACGGCGGCATGGTCTTGAGGCGCGAAGCGAAACTTATCGACGGTCGGCAAAAGCTCGTCACCATCAGTGTTCGTGAGCATCGGCATTTGCACGGGCTCAGAGGCAATTTCGTGCCACAACAAGAGCAACTCGGTTTGCAAATCGAAGGATGCGAGCTTGGCAGGCGCAACACGCTTCGTTCTCACGCGTGTAGTGCGCTTGAACTCTTTGATGATCGTCAGAGCTTGCGATGGACCGAAAGTCACGGGATGCACGCCGCACATCAGCGCCAGATCCTCATGAACCACGACGCGCATCAGCAAATGCTGGTGGACACGCACAGACTGCGACGCGAGTTGTTCGGGAATCTCGTGACTCACGCCTGTGAGCAAATCTGTCACAGACAGAGATTCGCCGGGCCGCACGGCGGTCACTTCATAGACGGACAGGCGCGTTTGACATTGTTTAGCGATCCACTCGCGCTCGCTTTGGGTCAGATGCTTGGCATGCCGCTCCGCGTACTGCGTCGCGAACGCCTCGTTGTCCGGGTCGTCATGATACACGGCGCATGGAAACGCGAGCGGTGCGAGAGGCTCGTCTTCCGGGTCCGCAGGATCAAACTCGAACGGCAACACGATGAACGGATCAGTGTCTAAAGAGCGCACCGCAAACGCAATCACATCCATCACGATGCGATGGTCCATGGCGTGCAAACGTTTAGCGCGTGCGAGCGGGGAGACCTGCGCGCTCAGGAGACAACACTGTTTGAATTTCTTTCCGCTGCCGCACGGGCAAGGATCGTTTCGGCCAGGCGCTGACATGCACGCTCGCTTGCCCCTAGAGCCTCGTCTGGATCAAGTCGTTTTGCAGTGTTGCGAGCTAGATATGGCCGAAGACGTTTTCGTTGAAAATAACGCGTCGTGTGAAAGAACCATCGACGGCCTGTTGCTTAAGGAAACGAACGAGCGACGTCTCACTCAGCAATCGATTCGACGGCACGCCGATCGTTTTCGTCTTTCAGACGCACGGACAACTCGTAGCACCAATCGTTCCAGCCCGCCGCGCCATCGCTATTTTGCGCGGTCCAATCAGCAGACGAATAACCGAGCGCTTCCAACTTGGCTATGAGACGCCTGAGCGTGGGCGTGGAATCCGCATCGAATACGACCGTAAGATCGCGTGGTTGCATCTCCGCTTTGGCAGAGAGCGCGATAGACTGTCCGTCGCGACCTAAACTGAGCTCACCGCCCCGTTCGCTTGCACGATCGAAGAGGACAAACTTAGTGAGTGCGAGCGAACAGTAGGACGTTCCCAGAAGACTCGTTTCGCCTGCGCCGTCGAAGCAACGCACCCATGCTCGTGCGGCTTGAGCGTGAGGTGCGATATAGACGCCCGCTGCAGTGTTTGCGGGGAGCGCGCGCAGCTGCGCCTCTGTTGCCAGCATGATGGGAGCTGGTGATGCCACACAAGGAAGCCGCAACAGAAAACGAATCGAGTCGTGAGTGGCAGTGACTTCACCGGCCGGTGTCCGAAATGTGATGGGCGCGTGGCTAAAAGTCCGGCGGTGAACGATAGCGGCCGCAGCGAACAAGCGAGCAGCACAGAGCTCAGCGAGATACACGCCAGACTCGGGCGCTCCAACTGTGACCTCGACGCGATCACCTAATTTTGCACGACTAATGAAGACGTCGACTACGGCCATCACCAACGTAGTAACTACAGTCCTGACGTTTTTGCGAAACTATCTCTGGCTGCTCACTCGGGCAATGACTCGAGCCCGTCATACCATCCCTCCCTGCAGCGAGCGCTTATACAATCGCCACCGCCGCAGACTTCGTACTGACATCTATACTCTCCACCTTCGCAGTCCGTTGTGCTGGTGCAATCGCCATAGGCTCTAAACAGATCACTGTCGTGCGGCGTACATGCTTCGAGGAGGGAGACTACCTCCTCTTTGGTCAAAGCTCGGGAGGACACGCCGAACGTAAATCCGTACCCTGGGGTCTTGCTGCAGCGTTCTCGATAGCGACTTGCTGCTGAGACAAGCGTCTCGGCAGCAGTGTTCTTTGGATCAGCTTGTGTGGATGGTTTCTGATTGCCGCAAGCCGTCAGCAGCACGAACACAATGCAAGGCGCCGTGTGAGCAGCAGTTAGTTTCATTGGCCGCATTGTCGATCTGAACAATCAAAGTGTTGTTTTGAAATCCCTCGCATTTGCGAGCGATGAGTAGGGCCTATCCGACGGCTAGAACGCTAGTTCGCTTCTTCAACTGTGAAGCTGAGCGCACCCGTGCCTTCGTCCAAGTTCCCCACAATATTCGAGCCAGAGGTGAACTTCCCAGACAACAGCTCGCGGCTCAGCGGATCCTCTACCATGCGCTGCACTGCGCGTTTGAGCGGGCGAGCACCATACGCAGCATCATAACCCGCTTTGGCAATCGCGCCCTTTGCCGCATCACTCAATGACAAGGTGAGCTTACGCGCAGCGAGACGAGACTCGAGCAGACCGAGTTGAATCGAAAGCACTTTGGTGATGTGCGCTTCGTCCAGCGGCGAAAAGACCACGATTTCATCTACGCGGTTCAAAAATTCAGGGCGGAAATGCGCACGGAGCGCAGCCATGGCCGAACGCACGTCCTCTTCATGGTCGTTCCCTGAGTCCGCAGACGTTCCTAGGTTCGAGGTCATGATCACCACAGTGTTGCGGAAGTCGACTGTGCGACCTTGTCCGTCCGTGAGGCGGCCATCATCGAGCATTTGCAGCAAGATGTTGAACACGTCCGGATGGGCTTTCTCCACCTCGTCGAGCAAGATCACAGTATAGGGCCGGCGGCGCACGGCCTCGGTGAGCTGACCACCTTCGTCGTAACCCACATAACCAGGAGGCGCGCCAATCAAGCGAGCGACCGCGTGTTTTTCCATGTACTCGCTCATGTCTAGACGCACCATCGCGTGGTCATCATCGAACAAGAACTCTGCGAGTGCGCGCGCGGTTTCGGTCTTACCGACGCCCGTGGGCCCCACGAAGATGAACGAACCAATCGGACGATTTGGGTCCGACAATCCCGCGCGGTTTCTGCGCACAGCGTTGGCGACGGCGACGAGCGCATCGTCCTGACCGATCACACGGTCCTTGAGGCGATCTTCCATGCGCAGCAGTTTTTCCATTTCGGCTTCGAGCATTTTCGAAACCGGAATGTGCGTCCACTTGCTCACCACTTCGGCGATTTCCTCTGGTGTCACTTCTTCACGCACCAGGCCGCCGTCTTTTTGTTTCGCTTCGAGTGCGTTCTTGGCCTGCTGCAGACCTCGCTCCAGCTCAGGAATACGCCCGAACTTCAGCTCGGCAGCGCGGTCGAGCAAGCTCGCGCGTTCTGCTTCTGCTTGATCCTGACGCGCTTGTTCGAGCTGCTCCTTGATGTTGCGCACCGATTTGATCGCGCCCACCTGCCCTTGCCAAATGCTCTTCATGGCGCTCGATTTTTCGCGCAGCTCCGCCACCTCGCGTTCCACATCCACGAGCCGTGTTTGCGACGCGTGGTCGGATTCCTTCTTCAGCGCCGAGCGTTCAATTTCGAGCTGCGTAATCTTGCGCTCGATTTGATCGATGGGCGCGGGCATGGAGTCAATCTCTAGACGCAGACGGCTGGCGGCTTCGTCCACCAGATCGATCGCCTTGTCCGGCATGAAGCGGCCCTGAATGTAGCGGTGCGAGAGCTGCGCCGCGGCCACCAGCGCTGCATCTTGAATACGAACGGAGTGATGGATCTCGTAGCGTTCCTTGAGACCACGCAGAATGCTGATGGTGTCTTCGACACTCGGCTCTTCCACCATCACTGGCTGAAAGCGACGTTCGAGTGCCGCGTCTTTCTCAATGTACTTTCTGTACTCATCGAGCGTCGTTGCACCAATGCAGTGCAGCTCGCCTCGCGAGAGCGCGGGCTTGAGCATGTTCGATGCGTCCATCGCACCTTCGGCAGCACCAGCCCCAACGAGCGTGTGCATTTCGTCGATGAAGAGAATGATTTTCCCTTCAGAAGCCGTGACTTCCTTGAGCACCGCTTTCAGGCGGTCTTCAAACTCGCCGCGGAACTTGGCTCCAGCTACGAGCGCCGCCAAATCCAAGGACATCACTTTTTTGTCGCGTAGGGTGGTTGGCGCATCACCATCCACAATTCGGCGGGCGAGGCCTTCGACAATCGCGGTTTTGCCCACGCCTGGTTCGCCAATCAGCACCGGGTTGTTTTTGGTGCGCCGCGAGAGCACCTGCATCACGCGGCGAATCTCTTCATCGCGGCCAATGACCGGATCGGTTTTGCCTTTGCGCGCAAACTCCGTGAGGTCGCGCGCATATTTTGCGAGCGCTTGGTATTGGTCGCCGCCGCTCTGCTCGGTGATGCGCTGCGAACCGCGTACGTCCTTGAGCGCGCTGAGCACCGCTTCTTTGGTGACGCCCGCTTCACGCAAAATGGTTTGTGTCTTGGCTGATTTTTCCTCGACCATGCCAATGAGCAGATGTTCGCCAGAGACGTACTCGTCTTTGAGCGACGCCGCGGCGGCCTCAGCCTTGTCCACCACTTTCAGCAAGGGATTGCTGAGGTAGAGCTGCGGCGCTTCCACGGTGGGATATTTCGCCAGCTCGGCCATCGTCTGTTCGACGATCTTCTCGGGCGAGGCGCCAATCTTCTTCAGCAGCGGCCGCACTACGCCGTCTTGCTGCGCGAGTAACGCGAGTAGAAGGTGTTCGGGTTGAACGTGTTGCTGGTCGCGCTTGCGCGTCTCGGTTTGAGCCGCTTCGAACGCTTCCTGCGCCTTGAGTGTAAATTTATCGAGCTTCATCGAACGCTACCATAGGCACCGCCGACGAAATCGCAACTGTCATGGGGCCATGGCCAGCAAAGCGCCAGGGCCGGCAAAGGCCTTATCGGCTCTTTGGAACTTTGAGCGCGCCCGTGGCGGTCAACTGGTCATAGTCCACAACGTGGGCTTGTTCCGTGAGGTCTTCTTGGGCTTTTAGCCACTTTTGGTGGTCTTTTCGGTTCAACTTGCCCTTGGCAATGTTCCGTTCCACCAAACGCACGTCGTACAGCATGTCTTCGGACATCGGCTCACCTCTTAGTTGAAGGGACGGGGCGCTAACCCTTGCCCTCCTGTGTTGTCAACCTGTGGCATTTTTGACGGTCACGTGCAGGCACGCCACGTCTGCCCGCGCCCAGTTCAACGCTAAAGCGTGGAAAACGCTAGTTTTCGAAAGCTGGCATCAGACCTGCACTGAGGGATTCCCACGCAAGGAGGAATCCGATGACTGAAAAAACGCTGAACCACCGCGCTACCGAGCTAGTGACCGTTGATACACTCGACCGCTACGTCTCAGAGATTAACCGCTACAAGCTGCTTTCCCGAGAGGACGAGCACAGCCTCGCCCTACGCTTTGCCAAAGAACAAGACCTGGACGCAGCCCATGAGCTTGTCACCGCCAATCTGCGCTTTGTCGTCAAGGTGGCGCATGAGTACAAAGGTTACGGCCTGCGCCTGCTCGACCTCATTCAAGAGGGCAACATTGGCCTCATGATGGCAGTGAAAAAATTCGAACCCAAACGCGTCTTTCGACTCATTTCTTATGCCGTGTGGTGGATTCGCGCCTACATGCAGAACTTCGTCCTCAAATCCTGGTCTTTAGTGAAGATCGGCACGACGCAGGCGCAGCGCAAGCTGTTTTACAAATTGCGCAGCACCCAAGCGCAGATTGCCAAGCTTGATGGGCGTCAGTTCGAGGATGCGCCGCACGCTGATCCTGCAGCAGTTGCCAAAGCGCTGAACGTGGACGTCAGCGAGGTCATCGAGATGGACCAGCGGCTGTCTGCGCGCGACTTCTCGCTCGACCAAGAGATTGGTGACGACAGCAAGCTCAGCTTTGTCGACCGTTTGACTGACGACGGCCAGCTCCAAGACGAGACCGCAGCGAGGAACCAATCGGACTACCGCTTGAAAGAACGTGTAGCGACCGCGCTCAAGACGCTGAACGAAAAAGAGCGCTATATCGTTGAGAAGCGGCTCATGGCCGACGAGCCTTTGACCCTTCGTGAGATTGGCGAGCGCTTTAGAATTTCACGTGAGCGTGCGCGTCAGATCGAAGCGAACGTCATCAAGAAAGTGAAGAAGCTACTCACCGGCGCGTTCGAAGAAGCGTACGCGTAAAAAGTTAGTCTCCCCTGCCCGCCGCCTGTACCTTTGGCTGCATGCTCAAAACTACACTCTTCATCACCCTCGTTGCATGTTGTTCCACCGCGCTCGCTGACATTGACGTGCGCAAAAATGGCTCGAGCTGGGCGCGCATCGAAAACAACGGCACCATTCGCATCTCAGGATCGTCTGTTGGCAAATTCGAGAGCGACGGCACCGTACGCAAGAGCGGCAGCAGCGTGGGCAAAGTCGAAAATGATGGAACCATTCGTGCCAATGGCAGCTCGGTTGGCAAGATCGAAAGCGACGGCACCCTGCGCAAAAACGGCAGCAGCATTGGCACGATTGAAAGCAGCGGCACCATTCGCAAGAACGGCAGTAGCTGGGGATCGGCGTCTAGCTGCTGCGGCGACCATGGCAGCAAGCGCAGCGTGGCGGCATTGTTGTACTTCTTCTCTGATTTCTTCTGAGCGGCGCTTATTGCCGCCTTTCGAATGTTCTCAAACCAGCAACTCTGACGCAAACGCGAACGCAACGATCGGCGCTGACGCGTTCGCGGGTGCGGACGAGTGGTGCTGTCCGGACAAATTGCAAAAACGTACGGGACCGCGAACGCGTCAACGTAATTCGTTTGCGTTTGCGACAGCGTTTGCGCCGGAGGTTGTTACAGGAGCGGCGTTAGAACTCGATGCGCACAGCGGCATCACCGAGCACTTCTACCGTCAGCTTCACGCGCATGTCTGGCTCGAGCTGAACCGCTTGGGTTGCCGCGCCGGCGAGCACAATGCTTCCAGCAGGAAGCTTACGGCCGCGCTGGGCCAAAATGGCACAAAGCTGCACAATCGACTGCAAGGGATTGCCGGAAATCTCCGACGATTTAGCGGATTGTACGGACTTGCCGTTCACCTGCATGTCCATGACGAAGTGCGCGAGCTTCTTCACGGACAGCTCATTCGGCGGCGTCAGTTTTTCGCCCAGCACGAACATGGAAGACGAGCTGTTGTCTGCAACCACGTCTGGCAACGAGAAGTATTTGAAGCCAACAAAGCGCGAATCCAAAATCTCCATGGCGCTGGTGACGCCCGTGCAAGCTTCTAGTGCCTGCTCCATGCTGATCTCGCCGCTGAGCTCTGTGCCCATCACGAAGGCAATTTCGGGTTCGATCTTAGGATGAATGCTGCCTTTGAGCGTGAACACGTCGCGCACGCGCATGACATTGGTCAGCACGCCATAGATGGGCGAATCCAAATTCATTTGTTCGCGCTTGGCTTTGGACGTGAGTCCCATCTTCAAGCCAATGACTTTTTCTTTGTTCGCTTCACGCCGCGCAATGCCGCGATCTTGAATGGCGTAAGCGTCGCCCAAGTTGAGACCCGGGTGCCTCACGGTGAGCCGCTCCACCTCGCGCCCCTCCAGGCGGGCAACGTGGAGAAACTCGGCGGCCGCATCGAGCTCGGCTTCGGACAGTGACGGCGGTGGCAGTGCTGCGATCATGGGCCGCGCGTAAACCAGGCGAAGCGCGAGCGCAACCTGTCTTTCTCTGCCCAGTTGTGCTTTCGAGTGGCCGTGCGGATTTTAGATATTTCCCCGACGATTTCCGGTGCGAGCGCCGTGTTTCCTGGCGACAAATCCTTTGAACGCAAGGTGGCGCTCGATTTTGCGACTGGAGACAATCTGCTGCTTTCCGCGGTGCATTCGACCGTGCACATTGGGGCGCATTGTGATGCGCCGAGTCACTACGCCCCAGGCGGCGAGCCCATTCACTCGCGCGCGCTGCACTACTATTTGGGTCCCTGCCAAGTCATTCGAGTGCGTTTGCCAAGAGGCCAGCGCATTGCACGGCAGGACTTGGGTGAAGTGCGGGCACCACGTGTGCTCATCCGTACCGATTCGTTTCCCGATCCAGACGCGTGGAACGGCGACTTCAACGCTTTGTCGCCAGAGCTCGTCGACGCGCTGCACGCAGAAGGTGTCATCCTCGTGGGCATCGATACGCCGTCTGTGGATCTGGCGGATGACAAAGTACTGCTGAGCCATCGCGCCATCCATGCAAAAGACATGGCTGTGCTCGAGGGCATCGTTCTCAGCGCGGT
>JBIKMD010001009.1:0-2751 GCA_044359465.1 Myxococcota bacterium | reverse complement strand
AAGCTGAGCGACACGATCATTCTTTCACTGCTCGCAAGCGAGTCCCTAGCCAGCGCACCGAGCATGACAGTGACGGGCCCAGCGCCGCTCGCGTTGTCGCCCATTGCGCAAACGCTTTACTCCTACTCACACACGGTGACGTCGCTCGACACCAATGGAACCTATGCGATCGAAGTTGTGTTGACCGACCTTGCCGGAAACACCTCCGACGCCCAAACTTTGACGTCGGTCGCGCTCGACGCAACGGTACCTGCACTGAGCTTGCTCACACCCGCCGCGGGTTCGGTTTACAGCCGTCAGACAGGGCACAACACCATTAGCTTCACGTTCAACAGTAGCGAATCGTTCGTCGGCTCGGGCGCGCTTCTCTCTGTGAGTGTGGGCGACGGACTGGCAAGCTGCCAGCCGTACTCCGTTACTCCGCCGAATTACACGTGCACCTATTCCGTCACGCTCGCAGACACAGAGGGCACTCAAACCGTCTTCATCAGCGCGCGTGATGCGGCCGGAAACACGGCCTCGGTGTCACGGACCATCGAGTTCGATTTCACAGCACCGAGCTTCGTGGTTCCGCCTCGACTACAGCGCGACGACAATTACGCGCCGGCCAGGGTCAGCGATACCGAGTGGTACCTGAACCGTGCTGGCGTGGGAGCCGTGCCAGCGTCGCCAACAGTGCTCATCTCGTTCTCGGTGTCTGAACAGCTTGTGGGCGATCCCCCACTCACACCAGCGGCGTTTTCCACCTCACACGCAGGCCTCGGCTACACGCTCACTTACGTCCAGCCTTCTTCAGGACCAGATGGAACCACTACACTCACAACAGAGCTCGAGGACCCGGTTGGCAATCGAAGTGGCGTCTTACAAGTGGGTCTGCTGCGCATAGACAACACCGCACCTACGCTCACAATCGCAAACACGCTTCACCAACGTTTTCCTTGGGGCGACCCAACGTCGCAAACGCCGCGGCAAGTTCTCTCGCTGAGCGGTACGACCGAAGCGTTCGCCACGCTCTACGCGTACTCTGGTCCATCACTCCTCACGTCGATTGAGATTGCGCGAGGAACGGCGGATGCAGCAGGCGCGCTGTCGCCGCTTTCATGGACCACTGGCGACCGCGCACAGGTCTACGCACTCCTCCGAGATCGCGCTGGCAATGCAAACGCCAGCACGGCTGCACTCGTTGCACGAGGTCGGTGGACCGCCACGTACGGGAATAGCTCGAGCGGCAACCCGCACACCATGACACGCGTCGCTGCGAGCGAAGATGTGCGTTACGGTTCGTTGGTAGCGGAACCGCCCTTCCCATCGATCAACTACAGTCTGGTGGCAGTCAATGACAGCAGCTCCGAGTCACAATCGGATGTTGGCAATGACTCGTGGGCCCTCACGCCAACGAGCTATTCGACGTCTGCACCTGCTGGACGTGATGGCGCCGCAATTGCTTACGACTCGGTTTCCAAATCGATCATGATGTTCGGCGGAATGGACTACTTCCCAGGGTCGCCGTCCACTCTGAATACTTATTCGGACACTTGGTTTTTCGACGGACGCCAATGGGCCGCCAAACCAATCGCTGGCCCAGGGGCCCGCGCATTCGCTAGCATGGCGTACTTCGAAACCGGGTCGTCGACCACGAGCGCTATGGTGATCTTTGGCGGCGCTCAGTTCACGGGAACGTCAATCAACTACACGACAGCGAATTACGCAGACGATTTGTGGTTCTATTCGAACGGGGTTTACACCCAGCATGCAACACTCTCAACGCGTCCGTCGCGGCGTATCAAAGCCTTACTGATCGCCGATCCCGCTCGCAATCGAATGCTTCTCATTGGTGGATTCGTTCCCGGGTCGACTTCCGTGACACCCGCGAGCGATGTGTGGGAGCTCAAAGTTGCGGCGTCTCCCACCACCACGAATCGTTTTGTCTGGAACCAGCTGATCGCTTCGTCTGGTCCACCAGCCCCGGCGCCATTCAATGGATACGGGCTCGCCGCTGCCATCGATACCGATCGCGATGTGCTAGTCATCCAGTCGCCTGGGTCTACCTTCTCAGCACCGCCAAACTACACCTACGAAACCAGTTTGAGCACCCCGCTTAGCGCCAGCAGCGTTTTCACCTTGGTCTGCGGCGCGAGTTGCGTGAACAACATCTATTCACCTCGGCGTGATGGGAAGCTCATCTACGACCCGGCGCGCAAGAAAACGCTCCTTGTAGCAAGTATGTCAGACAACAGCTCGCCCCCGCGAGAAGAGTACTCGGACCTGTGGGCCTGGGACGGCACGCGGTGGACGAACCAAACCTGCACTTCCGGTCCTTTTGTGCCGGGGTGCATGAGCCAACGTACGTTCATGGGGGTGCAACCTCCCGACTCATCCAGCGGCGACGTGGCGAGTCGCTCTGCCGCAACCTACGATGTCGCGCGGCAGCAAATCGTGCATGTCGTGCGTAACGTCAACGGAGCTCCGTTTACCGGCGCTCCGATTGGGAGCGCGAGCGTCTACTCGCTCAAATACTTCCGGTCGTCGCGCCCTGCGCTTCAATCGAGCTTCGACCTGTCCGCATCAGGCATTGGCGCGAACAAACTGACACAAATCGACATCTCCGCAAACGCGAGCGGCAGCGGCTACCTGCCGATTTCAGCCGGCGGAACGCTGGTGACCGGCTCCGTGCTGTCCCTTTGGAAAGATGCGCTCACGTCTACGCCATGGCGAACTGGCGGCTGGTTCGACCAGGTGCAGCATACAATC
>JBIKMD010001007.1:0-2754 GCA_044359465.1 Myxococcota bacterium | reverse complement strand
CGGCACCGGCGGCCTCAGCGCTGCGCACAGTTACCGGCGAATCGTCTTGCGCACGGACGTGGCAGAAGCCTGCGGCATTACCGACCAAAACGACCTCTACTGTGGGACTACCTTCGTCGCAGCCCACGTTGTCGATCTCATCACGGGCGAGCGACCCACGTTTCTGGACGAGAATGGACGCTTGTTCGAGGTCTTCGACGAGACACCGATCATGCTTGGCCCGCGAAATGTCGCGCTGCGTGCGCTGCGCTCCGGCGTGTTTCACACGAACGCTGCGATTGACAACGCCGGCAACGCGCTGCTCCTCGACGACGGTGCGAGTGAGCCGATTCATGGCACGTTCGAGCGGCTGACGTACCAAGACAATCGTCTGTGCGTGTTCGACTCCGAGGGTCGCCCAACGTGCCGCGGCGCGCCCAACGAGTGGGGCCCTCCAGCCGGTTTGCATCATGTCACGCGTGGTCACGCTTACGCGGCGGACGACACCTTGCTCGACCGGGACAGTGCGTTGTGGCCAGGCCGCTACTATGTGGTGGATGAGATCGCGCAGTGTGGAATCACCGCACCCGACCGGCGCTTGGTGTGCAACAACCCGAGTGTCACCGATCCCTTGCCGACAAGCACAGGGTGGTTGGATGTGAAAGGGCTGAGCGCTGCAAGCGGCGGCATCTGTGCGCTCGATGCCTCGCGCGACATCCTGTGCTGGGGCTCCTCGGGTTGGTTGCCCACGTTCCCATCCGGTCCTTACGATGTGCTCGCCGGTAGTTTCGGGGTCATCAGTGGCTTACAGGCCTCGGGAACACGCTGGACGGGCTACATCGCCGACAGTGACTTCAACGGGCCGTATTCCTACGCGCTCACGCCTTTCGTGGCGAGCGCGGGATCATACGTGCTGACTGCGACTGGCGACGTCCTCTTCGGTGCACAAGGTACGCTGGTTGTGTCGCTTGGTCACTCCCCGATAGCGTTCAGCGAGAACTGCGCCATCACCGCGTCGGGCGAGATGCGCCGCTGGTCGAACAACGTCCAAATTCCCGCACCGAGCGGCTCCTTCACGCAGATTCCTTTGACAGGCTGCCCAGATCCGCTGCCGGCTGGCGAGATCTTGTACTCGACGAGGCTCTCTTGTGAGCTCGATGCGACCGACCTCGCCTGCGAGCGCTACCCTCAGGGCGCATTTGGCACGACAGGTAGCTTCGTGCCCGGTTCCTTCGTCGCTAACGCCAATGAAGCTTGGATCCTCGGGGCGAGCGGCAGCGTCACGAAGCTCCGCTCCAACAACACGTTCATGACGGTCGGCTCCGGCTACAGCGACCTCGATGCGACCTCGGGCTTCGTTGCGGGAATCAAGTCTGACAGCCTGCGTTGTGACACCGCGATCGAGTCGGTGCCATTTTATCCGGGAAATGCGGCCGCCCCCACGGGCTATGTAGAAGTCGCGTTGAGCGACGGCACCGTGTGCGCACGTCGCACCAACGACCTCGTCGCTTGCAACAAGTGCTTGGATTTTGCCGTCGCTGTCACCGGCCCGTCGGGATCTTTTGCTCGAATCGAAGGTGGGGATGCCGGTTTCTGTGCGCAGCGCGCAGATCGCTCGCTGCAATGCTGGCCGGCAGCAGGCACCGAGCAGGCGCCGTATTTTCGCTTCGACGAAATCTTCTCGGCGCCCAGCGGACCGTTCAAGGATTTTTCAGTCGGGAGGTCGTCCGCATGCGGCCTACGTGACGATGGCCACCTCGAATGTTGGGGCGGCGGAGCGCATCTTCGTTCGCTGTAGAGACTGACGGCAAGCCTCGCCTGCTGCAACGGTGCAATAGAACGTAGCCGGTTTTGCCTGGACCATCTCCCGCGAGCGCGGTCGGTGGTGGCATCCGCTCGCTTGTAGGTACGCAAACGGGTGGTCAAAGATCTTATGGGCCGGATCCGATTGGCGCAAAATGGAAGTTTTACAGCCGGTTTTGCCGCTGACCCACTGTGCCCGTGTTTGCTACGGGGCGGCATGTTGGTCGTTGTGTTGCCAGTCGTTGGTCTGCTCACTACCGCTGCGCCGATCGTGTTTTCCATCCTGTCCGGTGATCGCTACTGGTCCGCGCTCGCGGCTTGCGGCGCCTACTTAGCCGCGCTCACGCAACAGTCGTGGCGTCGGAGCCGGGAGGCTTCAGAGCGTTCCTCCTTTTGGATTCTCATCGGCGAAGCTTTAGTAGGGCTGGCTGCGTACGGTGTATTGCACAATCCTAATGGTGCAGTCGCGTGTGGTTTGATGGGTTTCTCTAGCTTCCTCTTTCGCCAACCGAGACGCCTTTAGATCCACAGCCTCGTTCGCTATGCTGCTTGATGGCCAAACCTTGAACAGCTGGCAGTTGCGCACTTGCTGCCTGAGTGAGCGCGGTGAATGCAAGCGAATGATGGAGCGCGTGGATCATTGATGCCCACTCCATCTGTGCGGGGAGCCTGCCGCATGGAAGACAACGTTGGTCCGCAAGCGGCGCAAGTGAGTTGAACGCAGACGAACAGGGGACGAAACGTTTGGAATCTCATGAGGTCAAGGAAACGAGCGTATGTGGCGTCGTTGGTCACGTATCAGACCTTGCGAGCACGACAACTGCCGCTTGGCGACAAATGGTGAGGCCAAAAGAACGACGTCATCTGCTACGGTCGAACTCGGCAGCAACCGTTCCTTTCTTGCGACGATAGTCAGTGAGCAAAAGGAGCCCACCCATGATCGCGCGTTTCCTGCTCGTCGCCTTGTTTGTA
>JBIKMD010001008.1:0-2754 GCA_044359465.1 Myxococcota bacterium | reverse complement strand
TGCCAAGGCGGAGAAGACCTCATTCAAGTTAGTGCGCGAGACCATTGAAGCAGCCTTGATCGTAAACGTGGCTGCACGGGTAAGTGAGAGTGCCGCGTACGTGATTGAAAATGGCTACGCCGTGCGTCGCCCCGTTGAATGGGTTGAGGTACGCGGCAAAGAAGCCATCGCCCGCAAGGGGCTGCAAGTAGGCGAGCTCGTTGTGGTGGGCCCGGCAGCCACTCTGCAAACAATGAACGAGCCGCGCGAGCGGGTGACACTGATGGAGGCTTTGAAATGAACCTCCGCCGCTCAGGTAGCGCAGCGGTAGCGGGATTACGCGGAGGTGTTGAACCAAACCTCCGCCGCTCAGGTAGCGCAGCGGTAGCGGGATTGCGCGGAGGTGTTGAACCAAACCTCCGCCGCTCAGGTAGCGCAGCGGTAGCGGGATTGTTTTGCTCGCGTAGCGAAGCGCTGGCGAGAGTCTGCGGAGTTGCTCAGTGACAGCGCGGGGTTTGCCTGAACAGGAGCTCGCTCAGTTCTTTCGAGTGCCGATTTTCGTGCCGGTGGACTACGACGGTCGCGCGGTTTTGCAGACGGCACGGCTCGCAAATCTGAGTCAAAACGGCTGTTTTGTCGCGTCGCGGGTTCCGCTCGCTGTAGGCACCAAGATCGAGCTTCGATTCCAATTGCCGGGCGTGCGTGAGCTTTTGGCCATAGACAGCGTGGTACGTTGGTCTAGGGGGAGTCCTCAGTCGCAGCGACCCGTCGGTGGGCGCGCTATGGGGATGGGTATCGAGTTTGCTTCGCTCACGCGCACGCAACGCACGCACATTCGCAGCTTCATTCGTCGCTTCATCACGGAGATGCGCGCGCGCAAGGCGCCATGAACGCGTTTGCGGAGCGGTCGCAAGTCTTCTGCCTCGGCGCGCTCTTTTTCGCGTGCGCCGTTGGCGAAGGTTTTTCGCAAGCCGTACTTGGTGTGCTCGCTGCGTCTTGTTTGTTCGGCCGTCCGCAAGGTTGGTTTAGTACCCCGGTTGCCAAGGTCACGATTGCGCTGGTGCTGTGGAGCGTGCTCACCATGTTCACGAGCCCGCACGGTTTTCCACGAAGTAGCGATGCGGCGCGGCTCATCAATTTGGCGCCTCTCATTCTCGTGCCGGTGGTGCTGCGGGAGCGCGCCAATCCCGCGCGAGTGCTACTCCCACTCATCGTTGGCCTCTCGCTGGCGTCGGTCTATGCGTTTTTTCAGTACCGCTATGGCGTGACCTTTGGTGCCAAGCTCAGCGGCGCCGGCATCGAACGTTGGCAGGAGCTGGCACCCGGTTCTGAGGATCGTTTTGTTGCCGGCGGCTTTTTCTTTCATCGTTTGAAGTTCGCGCACGCGTTGGTCATTGGCTTACTTGCCGCACTCTTTACGCTCGACCGCTTCAAGTGGCCCGTCGTCGCGCTGCTGCTTTGCGCGCTCTGGCTCTCGTTTGCGCGTGCCGCGTTTGTTGCCTTCGTGCTCGCGGCTGGTGTCACCTTGGTGATCGAGCGGCGTGTGAAGCTGAAGAAGAGTGCATTGCTGCTACTGATTCCCGTAGTGATCGCGGCGAGTATGCCTCAGGTGCTCGCACGTCTTGGGTCGCTCACCTCGCGTGCCTCGTATGGAGATCGCGCGTTTATTTGGGAGCGTGCGTTTGAGATCGTGAAAGACCATCCCGTGTTCGGCGTGGGTTTTGGGAACTATTCGCGTGTTTGCAGTGCCTACTACGATCGTGTGGATCCGACCTTCGTCATGCGCTCGCAAGCCCACAATCAGTTCCTGACTTTTTGGGCGGAGACTGGGCCACTTGGCGCGTTGCTGTTCGCCGCATTGCTCGTGCTTTGCTTCTTTTTCGCGCGGCACCAGCCCGATCCTGCGCTGCGCGCTTTTGCCACGGCTGCAGTGATCGCCACGTCGATTCTGAGCCTCGTTCATGACCCATTAGCTCACGGGGTCACGGGTGTCTTGCTGTGTGCCGCATTGGGCTTAGGCGTCTCTCGGCGCGGCGCGCCGGCTTAGCCAGGCTTCGCCAAACCTGCTACGCTTCAAGCGCTTGAGTCGCGAGCTTGATGGCAGTGAACGCAGCCATGCGCTGAATGCGAAAGCGATCCCCTCGGAATTGTAGTTTGTGCGCGTGGGTTCCCGCCGCGCTCGCGATCGCGATGAACACGAGTCCAACAGGCTTCTCGGCGGAACCCCCCGTGGGGCCGGCGATGCCAGTGATCGACACCGCCACATCTGAACCGAGGGTCTTGCGAGCGCCCTCTGCCATTGCGAGGGCAACGGGTTCGCTCACTGCTCCGTGAGCCGCGAGGAGGGATTCAGGCACGCCGAGCAGCGCTTGTTTGGCGCTGTTGGCGTACACGACGACCCCGCCCAGAAAGTAGTCGCTCGCTGGCGCTTCGGTGAGCAATTGCGCAACGA
Organism: Myxococcota bacterium; assembly: GCA_044359465.1. GTDB lineage: Bacteria > Myxococcota > JADLHZ01 > JADLHZ01 > JADLHZ01 > JADLHZ01. The sequence goes on along the minus strand of JBIKMD010001008.1, from coordinate 323 downwards.
GGCCGCCGGTGCAGCTCTCCGCTAACGCAAGTGTCTTCTTCTTGGCCCTGAAAGCGGCGGCAGCGAAATCTATGACCGAACCAGGGCCCTCGCCGAAGATCCATGGCGCGAGGATCTCTCTTACCTTCGCTGCGGTGGTCTCTGACTTATGTTTGGCGTCTGCCGCATCCTTACCTCTGGCAAGCACTTTGACTTCGATCTCGGGAAAGTGCGCACGGTAGCCAATCGTCACGCCCGGGTGGGCGGCTTCTATGCCCTCCAGCATCACGCCCACGTCGCTCTCTGGTTTGCCAAGCGTGACAAAACGAATCTGATGGGAGTCG
>JBIKMD010001006.1:0-2757 GCA_044359465.1 Myxococcota bacterium | reverse complement strand
CGGTTTGTTCCTGGGTCACAATGGACGCAGTGCGCTCGTGTTTGTCGTCCACCACCATGGCCATCTCGCCAAAGTAGGACCCGGTCGCGAGCGTGGCCACCTCTTCATCAACGCCGTCAGTGTTCTTCTTCAGCACACGCACGCTGCCAAAAACAATGAGAAAGAACTGAGTCCCTTCATCGCCTTCGCGAAAGAGAATGCTCTCTGCGGCGCGTTTTTCGTATTTGGTAACAGATGCCAACTTCTCGAGCTCAGCCGTCGGAAAGTCTTTGAACAGAAAAGTCTTCTGCAAGGCGGCGACGATGTTCATAACTGGAAATGGTTTACGGGATGCGCACGAGTCGCAAGGCTTTTTTCACGCCATCGTAATAAGCGATGACGATCTCGGGGCGTGTCGCACCTTTCACTTCCGCAATAGACAAGTAGCCACCCACCGGCCGAGTCTCGTCGAGCATGTAGGTTTTGGTCACGCCTTTGTCGCGCACCAGCAGTGCCAGCGCGCCCTCTCCGAGGCCTTCCGTGCGACCCACTTGCAGCGCCACCGCCAAACGACCATCGCTCAGACCCTTAGCTGCAAAGTTGGCAATGTTTGACGTGAGCCGTGTCTTTTCAAACTCGTTGTTCACGAGCTTTGCGCTCAGCAGCTGACCACCACGGCTCGACATGTAAACAATTTCATACACAGGCTCGGTCAGGAAGACGAAGGCGCTTTTGAGACCGGCAATGCCCTCTTCATCGACAGCGCGAAACTGCAGCTCGTCTTGCAGCTTCACGTGTTTCAAATTGGCCAGCAGCCCTTGGTAGAGCGTGCTTCGCGACACGGTCCAATTGGGGTAAGTGATCATCACACGACCGGCTTTGTCGACACCAAGGTCGAGCTGAATCGTATAGACCCCTCCAGCGGTCGCGAGCTTCTGGGTGCTCCAGTTGAACGCCCCTGCCTCGCCTGGCTCGCCCTTGGTCAGCATCAGCTCGTTTCGCGTGTTGTAGTAGGCAAACAAACGCTCGCCCTTTGGCGCAATGAGAAAACGACCGGATAAGCCAATGTCGTCTTTGTCGGACGCGATATCAGCGAAGGTCCAACCGCTCGGGCCTTCTGCAGCGTAACGCAGCGTTTTGCGCGTTTGGTCGAAGTAGACCGCTTCAATCCCGTTTGGACCAAGCTGCGAGGACATGTATTTGCCCACCGCGCCCTTGCTCTCGATGGTCTCGATGGTCCACTTCTCTCCCTTTTTCCGCGCGAGCTTCGCGTCGCCCAAATTGGCGTCGCAGTAGGTCACACTCAGGGCTCCATTCTTGTCCACCAGAAGGTTTGGCCAATAGCCCGTGTCGTTCGTGCCTGTGCCTCCGACCGGTGCATCAATGGTCTCGAATGTCGTACCTGGCGGCAAAGACTCGGGTTTTTGCTCGTTTCCGAGCGACTTTTGTGAGCAGGCGGCGAAGCTGAGGAACAAGGCAATCAAGCAGCGGCGGTCCATGGATTTTCTAACCACCGCGAAGGCCGCCCTGAGTCAACATACCCGCCAGATCCCCCTGCAAAAGCCCACTCGGATGCTCTATACTCAGCCCTGGCTGAGCCATGCCAAATAGTCATTGCCGACCTTGGCTAGATTCTATAAGGGGGCGCCCGCTATGTTGAATATCGCTTTTTCGCTTGCCGCTGGCGTCCTCGTGTTTTGCGCCTTGTATTTGCCGAAGTTTTTGAACGCCGGTGAATCCCTCGTCCCAGCCATCATCGCCGCTATCGTGGCGATGTTCGTGCTCGGGCGCCAAGTGTTCAAGAAGATGGAAGGTATCTTCGCTGAAGCCGGCAAAGACTTGCAGAACCAACCGCCGCGCTTCGACGCAGCGATCAAAACGCTGAAGTCCGGTTACGCGCTCGAAAAGAAACAGCTCGGCGTGCGCAGCCAGCTCGATTCGCAAATCGGCATGATCATGTACCTGCGCAAAGACTTCAACGGATCGATTCCGTACTTCGAGCGCAGCCGCAGGCTTGGCCATTGGCTCGGCGTCGCCATGCTCGCGGTCGCGTACTACAAGAAAAAAGACCACACGCGTATGCGCGCCACCTTCGAGCACTTGGTCAAACGCGCTGCCAAACAAGGTCTCGCCTGGAATCTCTACGCTTACTGCCTCTCGCAGATTGGTGACGAGGCAGGCGCGCAAGCCGTGCTCAGCCGCGGCTCGGTTGCCACCAAGGGCGATAAACGCGTCGCAGAAAATCTTCTCAACGTGCAAAACGGCAAGAAGATCAAAATGCGCGGTTACGCGGACCAGTGGTACCAGTTCCATCTCGAAGCACCGCCCATGCAGCTCATGGATGGTCGTTCGCAGTTCTCTGCTCGCCGTCGTCGTTGAACCATCAGTTTAACGCATAACGTCACCCATGCGGGTGATTGGACTCTCAGCCGTTTCAGATAGTTTACAACCTCCGCTCTCATCGCACGATCACTCGAGCGCTGACGTGGAGGGTCGTTTGTTGGTTCCTAGTTCCCCCCCGACGGGAATCAGAGGAACGGCTCTCCATGTGAGCGCTCGAGCCGTCGCGAGTACCTGCGAAGTATCTAGTCGTCCTACTGCGATTCGCTCGTAGATTTTTCGAGCCATTCAATGGCGCGTTGAAGCTGCGGAGGACGCCGGCGCGGAATCGGCTGGCGCATGTAGAGCTCCCACGCTTGCAGCAGTTGCTCCGAGTCACCAAATGAAATGGAAATAGCGCTGAGCATCAGCATCGCTTCGTACTTGGCATCACCCGTA
>JBIKMD010001004.1:0-2758 GCA_044359465.1 Myxococcota bacterium | reverse complement strand
CGTCTGTCTGCCGCTAGATCCTGAATGGCCGGCGCAAGCAACGCGTGCGCTACTCCAAACCGAGAAGCCACGGCTCATCGTTCGTCTCACCGATATGACGATGAGTTTTCCGATTGAGATCCCGGCGCACGAGCTCCGCGAGTTGATCGTTCGCGCTGAGACACTGCCGCAAACGCCGCCCACCAGGCCGCCTTCTCTCGCGGTCGCAGCAAAACTTCCTGACCTAGCGGCGAATGCTGCGGCGGGCACCATGCTGTGCGATATCCCTACTGCCGCCCTGCTCAACCGCTGCCAATTCATGGCCGAGCGATTTGTGTTGCAAGATGGCGATGTTTGCATCAGCCGCGCGAGCATTTCTCGGATCGATTCGCTCGCGGAAATACTGACGCCGCTCGTCAGTGGCGGCGAGCTTTACATTGGCACGCCGCAAGACATGAAGTGTCCGGCGTACCTCGCGCAGCACATGATCGAGGAGGGCGTCACGCGTTTTCAAGCAACGCCCACAGATTACCGGCTGCTCTTCTCGGCCGTCATCTCGGTGGCGAATCGACTGACCTCGGTTCGCGAGTGGTTCGCCTACGGAGAACCCACGCAGGCACGCTTTGCAGCCGCCGCCAAAACGCGTTTGCCAGGCGTCCACATTCGCACCCTCTTTGGACCGCTGGCGCTCGCGGGCGCTGCCTTGATTGAGGATGGCGATCGTTACCAGCCGCTACCCAATGTGGCTGTCAGCATAAACCCAGATGGCCGCCTGCAATTTTCTGCGCCCTGGATGAGCGAGCCACTGACAAGCGCCTTCGCCGGAGCCATTGATGCGCGGGGCGTTCGCGTCTTGGGTCTGCGCGACGGCAGCGATTTCGTCTTTGGCTCGCAGGTTCGTCTCGAGCCCGTTCGTGCCGCGCTGCTTGCAGATCCTCGTTTGGCTGACGCGGACGTCGTTGTCAGTGAAGATCTTGCTGGCGAACGGCGGTGCGCAGCATACGCGGTTGCGAAGCCCGGAGTCGCCGTCGCGGGGTCCGATCTTCGAAAGAGCCTCAGCGCGCTCTTGCCGCCGGCGCTCGCGCCTTCGTCATACATCGTGGTGGACAGCCTTCCGCGCCTAGCGAGCGGCCAAGTCGACACTGCGCGCCTAGCGCCGCCGCCTTGGGTGGCAAAGGGCACACTCGTTTTTGATCCACCCGCAGGACCCATTGAGATCGTGCTCGCGCAACTGTGGTCCGACGCGCTGCTTGGCGCACGCATTAGCCGAACGAGTGACTTTTTCGACTTGGGTGGCGATTCGCTCACGGCGATGCATGTCGCATTTCATGCGCAAGAGCGTGGGCTCCCGCTCACGGCGAAAGATATGCATGAGCAGCGCGTGCTACACGTGATCGCCGCGCTACTCGCCGAACGTGGGCGAGCCTAGTCCCTAGTTTACGCTTGTTTAGCGGCGTTTCAGCTCCCAGGCTGTTACGCTTTCTTTGTGAAAGTCCTTCTTGTTCAGCCAAAGAATCAAACCCGATTCACTAAAAAAACCCTGAGCGTTTTCAACGTGGTCGAACGAGCCGCCGCCGTGATCCCGATCGGGATTACACACGTGGGTGGTGCCTTCGCCGCCGAGGGGTGGGAGGTGCTGCTCGACGATCGCAACACCGACTGGCTGAGCGACGAACGCTTCTTGCACAAGGTACAAGAATACGCGCCTGATCTCATTGGCGTCTCGCTCAGCTTCACTGCTCAAGCGACGAACGCCTTGAAGATGGTGAGCGAGCTCAAAGCGCGTTTTCCCGCCACACCGCTGCTCGTCGGCGGTACGCACGCTACTTTCGTTCCAGCCGAATCGCTGAACGCCGGAGCCGACTTCATCGCCCTCTACGAGGCGGAGGAGACGATGCGCGATCTGGCACGCGCGCTCGCAAACCATGAAGATGCGGCGAGCGTCGCTGGCCTCGCGCTCATGCGCAACGGAGAAGTCGTGCTCACCCCAGCGCGCCCCGCAATACGCGACCTGGACTCCATTCCGTCGCCAGTGTTTACGGGGCTGCCGCTCAGCTTCTACGCCAACAATCCGTACCCACTGATCGCCGGGCGAGGATGCAACTACTCCTGCTACTTTTGCGCATCGCCAGGTTTTATCAAAGGCTCGCGCTACAGAAGCGTCGATCACGTCATGGCAGAGATCGAGCGTGCGCGCGCACTGGGCTTCAAGACACTGGGGTTCGCCGACGATAACTTGGCCTCCAACCGCGAGCGTTTCTTGGAGCTGTGTGAACGCCTGAAGCCACTGCAGATGCCATGGGAGTTCAACGCCTTTTCCATGGAGCTCGATCTCGAAATGCTCACCGCCGCTGCCGCCTCGGCGTGCCGCGCCGTGCGCATCGGCGTTGAGTCAGGCTCCAATCGTGTACTCAAGGTGATTAAAGCAGGGAGCACAACAGAACGTTTTGAGGAGATGGTTGGTCAGGCCGTGAGCCTAGGAATGCGTCCCATTTGCGGCTTCATGTTCCCGCATCACAACGACACCGTAGAGACTGTGGAGGAAACAAGAGCCTTCATGCGCAAGCTCAACGCCATGGGCGCGCAGACCAACATGAACTTGTCGACGCCGTTTCCAGGTAGTCGTTTGTGGAAACATCCGAAGTCACTCAAGATCGAAATCAAGTCGACAAATTGGGATGAGTACGACGTGCGGACGCCGACCTTCACTACCGAGGCATTCCCCACGCTCGAAGAGATTCAGAAGATCTTTGCGACCATTGAGGACCAGCAATACGAG
>JBIKMD010001005.1:0-2758 GCA_044359465.1 Myxococcota bacterium | reverse complement strand
GGCGAAACCAATCTCTCAATCGAAAGCTGATGCGGCTTGCGATCAGAGCGCTGAGCGAGAGCGGTCTTTCCGTTGAAGAGCTGGACCTAAAGCAGCTCGCCTGGCCGATTTATGATGGCGATGTGGAAGAGCGTCACGGGCTGCCAGCAAGTGTCGTGGAATGGAAAGCAAAAATCACAGCCTGCCGCGGCGTGCTCGTCGTATCGCCAGAGTACAATGGATCGATTCCGGGTGGTCTGAAGAACGGCATCGATTGGTTGTCACGTCCGCCCGCGAACTGTTTTTCGGGCAAGGTCGTCTCGGTCAGCACCGCGTCCGCGGGTGCATTCGGTGGCGTCCGCAGCACGCTAGCCATCAAAACGATCTTCTCGCACCTCGGTGCGTGGGTGGCGCCAGGCGCTGTGAATTTGGCCAAAGCGGAGAGCGCCTTCGACGACGCGGGCGAGCTCAAAGAAGAGTGGATCAAAAAGAGTCTCGCTAAAGAAATGAAGTCCTTCGCTGAGTCCGTTTAGCATTTGGCGCCCGGCGAAAGCGCGGAAATTGACTGTTTTTGGCCGGAAATCGTGCATCAAAAGCATTTTCGTACGAGAAAAATCGAGCAAACGTCTAGCATCGCGCTAGCAAATGCGCATACAAGCGCGTCAATTCGTTTGACGCCGGTCAAAGAGTGGTCGGCGAGTTAGACAAAAAAACACTTCAAGGGAGAGCGGACATGGCCAAGGGCAAAGTTGCAACGAAGAGCGAAATCATCGGCAATATCTCTGGAGCGACGGAACTGTCGAAGAAGCAAGTCGCGGCAGTGCTCGACGCGCTCGCAGGCGAAATCAAGAAGGGCCTCAAAGGTCCAGGCGTGTTCGCGATCCCAGGCCTCGTGAAAATCGAGAAGAAGAAGGTTCCAGCCAAGCCAGCACGCAAGAACGTGCCGAACCCCTTCAAGCCAGGCGAGCTCATGAACGTTGCTGCCAAGCCAGCGAGCACCAAGATCAAAGTGCGTCCGCTCAAGAGCCTCAAGGACATGCTCTAAGCTTTTCGCTCTAATGTGATTGTGAAAACCGCCGGATGGCCCAAAAGGCTGTCCGGCGGTTTTATTTTGTCTTTTTCTGGGGCGCCGAAGCGGGTCGGGTAGAAAGAAGGGGTGCCTTTCCTTCGTTCGACCGCGTTCAAGGTGCTCATGGCCCTTGTTCTTCTCGTGGCGGCGCTTGGTCTGCTGTCTCGGATCGAGTTTGCGCCTGACCTGCGCAAGCTCAATGTGCGCATGTTGTCTGGTGCGCCCGAGGGCAACTATTATGCAATCGTCTCCCGCTTAGCCGAACACGCTGCCGGCGAGCAGGGACGCATCGAAAATTGGCAGAGTGCCGGGTCGGTCGACAATCTGGCGCAGCTCAGTGCGCCGGGTTGCGCATCTCACTTTGCGCTCATTCAGGCTGGACAAGCCTGGCCGCGCCTTCCGGAGCTCGAGCTGATCGGCAGCTTGCCGCGCGCCGAATCGATCTTGTTTCTCGGCCCACGCGCGGACCAGATCAAAGACTTCGCGCAGCTCAAGGACATGAAGATTGGTGTTGGGCCACAAGGCAGCGGTACGGAAAAGATCGCGAAACAGATCTTTTCTTATCTGTCTGCGTTGAGTGTGCGCACCGTCAACTACTCGCTGGCCGAGCAGGTAGAACTGCTCAGCAAGGGCGAGCTCGATTTGGCTGTGTTCGTCATGGATCAAGACGGACCGCTCATTATGTCGGCCATTCGGGATAAAGGTTTGCAAATCGCGGGTTTCGCGCAGAGCGAGGTGCTCGCCCGCAAGGTTGCGCACCTGAGCCTTGGTCGAATTCCTGCGGGTTATTATGACCCCGTTCGCATGCTGCCGGCCGTGGATAAACCCGTCGCGCAGATCAGCACGCTCGTCGTGAGCAATCGTTGCGCGTCGCACTCGGCCACCATCGGCTTGCTCACGGTGCTCAATGACACCTTTCCCGACTTCTTGCGCTTCAATAAGGCCCTGCCAAACACCACTGGGCTCAGTTTATCGCACACCGCAAAATCGTACTTCGAGAACGACGGGCCAGACCCTTTCGACCAGTACGCGCCCTGGCTCGTGGACATCATGCCGCCTGGCAAATGGGTGTACTTGATTACGGCGCTGTCCGTGCTGTTCAACATCATGGGCTTTGGCAATCGTTTTCAACTCTGGCGTATCGATGCCAGTCGGGTGAAGACCGACGACGCGCTTGCCAAGGTGTTCGGTCGCAGCGTGACACTGGGCGACATCGCGCGCATGCCTCCTCCGGCAGACAGGCGAGAAGAGATCATCGCAGGCGTGAGGCGCGTCATGACCGACTTGGAAGTGCTTGCTGCAAGGTCCCGCAAACAATCTCTGTCGATCCTGGTGCCAATGGGCGGCGAGCTTGCTTATCGTTACCAAGAGAGCCTGATGTTCGAATCACTGACGACCTTGCGTGCGTTTTTGCAACGCACTGGAGCGTGATGACATGACTGACAATGTTCCTGAGAAAAAAGAAACTGCGGCGTCGTTGATCGAAGATTGGCGCAAACTACTGACGCAAGCCGTGGACAGCACGGAGCAGTTCACCAAAGAGAAGCCCTTCGTGGCAATTGCGGCATCGTTCACCGCAGGCGTCGTGTTCAACGAGCTGATGAGCGCGTTGTTTGGCCGTGGACGTGGGCGCAAATGAGTGAGGAAGCGAATCCTCGCGTAGATGAGCTGATCGAACGCACGCAGAAATTCTTGGCGAATGCACTCACC
>JBIKMD010001002.1:0-2761 GCA_044359465.1 Myxococcota bacterium | reverse complement strand
ACGACGGAGCAACTCGGCAACGTTCCAAAGGCCAGAACGTCGAATCTCATCAGACGAGATGATCGTTGTCGCGAGCGGTGACTCTGCTCGCTTCTGCTTACGACGCGCCGCGGAAACGATGACTTGCTCTTGTTCCGAGAAGATGTCGAAGAGACCCAGCTCTTCTTGCTCGTTCAAGATGTTGAAGACATCGTTATCCGCGGGCGCGGCGTCGGACTGGGGTGGCGTCGTCGCATCCGCCGGTGCGGACGTCGGCGCAGAAGAGGGAGCTGCACTCAGTAGCGCCAGGACGACGAAAAGCATGCGGCGTTATTTGCCCTTGGTGAAGGTGACGTCGGCCCCGCCAAACGCTTTGATGGTCAGCTTGTCTGATGCAAGCGTGTAAACGTATTCGTTGGTCGCGCATTGGCAGTCGACCATGCCGCCGAGATTGATGGAGAAGCCTTGGCAATTCGCCTTGGTTTCGCAGGTTGTCGCCGTGACCGGCACGTCCGCTCCGGTGCCGTCTTTGGCGGTTTCAGAGGTCACGGTGAGGGTGATTTTTTCCTCGGACCCGCTCGTCGCAGTTTTGAACGTGCCCGTTGCGACCGTGGTCAGTAGCGGCGAGCCAGCAGCGAGCACCAAGGTGTCAGTGAAGGTGTTGCCGCTCATCTTGAGGGTGTGGGTGAAAGTGAGGCCGCCCGCTGAGGTTGAGCCCGTCCAGGTTCCGTCGAACGAGGGACCGCAAGCGAACAATGCGAGTAATGGCAGTACGAGAAGTTTTTTCATGGAATGCATCTCCTTTTTGACGATTCATCCACGACGCCAGTGAACACGCCAGTTTTATCTCACGACTTTTTTATACGAAGCAGAACTGAGGCTGGATGCCCCTGCAGCCTTCGCGGCGCGTCGCATGTGCGTGCGTGTCGGATGAGACACGCCGGACGATGATCTTGCCTGGGGCAAAGGCATTGTACCGTCGCCCATTTGCTCCCTCATGTTTTGGCTTTGCTGTAGACAGTGTCTACATTTTGGTAGACACTGTCTACGGCAGATCCTCGAACGTTTTTACGCTGAACGGAGTTCGTACTTTGGGTTCCAACACACGACTCGAACGCCTTGGTCGCTGGGCACTGGTCACGGGCGCATCGGAAGGTATTGGCCGGGCATGCGCAGAGCAACTAGCGGGTGAGCGCATGAACCTGTTGCTCGTCGCGCGCAGTGAGGAAAAACTTCACGCGCTCGCCGAGACTTGGCGCTCCCAGTTCGGAATCACTGTTGATGTCTGCGCGGCGGATCTCTCCAAAACAGAGGGTGTTGAAGCCGTGTGCCAAGCGTCGGCAGTGCGTGACGTTGGCGTGTTCGTCGCTGCGGCAGGTTTTGGAACCTCGGGGGCGTTCGTCGACGCGCCGCTTGGCCCCGAGCTCGCCATGCTCGATGTGAACTGTCGTGCCGTGCTCGTCCTCACACACCAGATCGCGCGCAGCATGCGAGAACGTGGGCGTGGCTCCATCGTGCTTTTCAGCTCCCTCGTTGCCTTCCAAGGCGTTGCGCGAGCGGCACACTACGCCGCGACCAAGGCGTACATCCAAACCTTCGCGGAGGGGCTCGGCGTCGAACTTGCGCCTCATGGCGTGCAGGTAATCGCCTGCGCGCCGGGACCTGTGCAGAGCGGCTTTGGGCGTGTTGCTGGGATGAAGATGGGCCTTGCTGACACTCCGCTCGCTGTTGCGCGTGCCACGATTCGGAACCTCGGTGGTTCTTCTCGCACGTTGAGGCCAGGGCGCGTGGGCGCGTTTCTTCAGGCCATGCTCGCCACCGCCCCGCGTTTTCTTCGTGTGCGCATCCTCGCAGTCATTATGAAGGGGATGACGCAACATCAAAGCGAGGACACGAAACCAGAAGCGGGCAGCCCATGATGGTTGCGTCCATGAGTGAAGCGCGTGTCTTCGGGCCTGGCGCCTAGTCCAAGTAGTGCTTAGCGCTAGCGGATCATTGCCCGCTTCGTCCTGCGACCATTCGGCACACTTCGCCGATAACCAGGGTGTGGTGCCTCCAATCTGCAGCGTTCGCCGTCCTGTCGTCGTTCAAACGCAACAACCTGAAGTGCGGCCTGCGGCGACGCCCCCACCGCTTGACGCAGTGCAACTGCGTCCGCCAACAAGAACACCGCCGCCGTCGCTCCTGCCGCTACGCGAAGTAGCGCGCTGCTTGCTCAGCAACGGCGCTGGCTCGGCCGACTTTCGCGACGGAGGCGTGCCTTCCGAAGTCGACTTTGATGCCGCGCTTTCGCGCTGCGGGAGTGCCGAGATGGACTCGGCCGACGTAGCATCTCAAGCACGCTCGGCGCTTTGGCTCAGTGGCAACCGACGGGTCATTGCTTCTCTTGCACGCGGACGCAGCGATCTAGAGGCACTCGCCAGTAGCTTCGAGTCACGCAGCGTGGATGATTCTTCGTTACGAGGAACCTCGCGTGCGTGGCGGCGACTCGATGCGATTCTCAGCGCTTTCGAATCCGATCCCGGGGTGCGTTTTCACGCCTCGCTCTCGTTTTTCAGAGACAGCGGCTTCTATGGAACACATTCCTTTTCAGACGATGGTTTTGCTGATCCGCACCCTTCGAGCCAAAACCAAGTTGGTCACTTCCTGACCGCGGTGGGACTTGGCTTTGACAGCTCTGTCCCGGATAGAAGGATTCGCGGCGTTGCGACGATGCGCGAGTTGCTGGGTGCTCCCACGTCAATGAGCAATGATGGTGTGGCAATCGCGCTTTGTGTTGGTC
>JBIKMD010001003.1:0-2761 GCA_044359465.1 Myxococcota bacterium | reverse complement strand
ATCCGAATTTGAGCGCTGCCGAAGTTTGGCTCCGTCGCATCCCGGTTCATACTTGGCAGCGCGGCAACAGCTACCAAGACCTTCGCCTTACCGCGTGTGGATTCTATCTGGGTCGTCTGGTGGCGAACGGTGTCATCACCGAGCGAGCGGAGCTTGCAGCTTTCGTGCGTGATGTACTCGGTAGGGGAAGTCGGCGCTGAGTGGCTCTGTTCGTTTATCTTCTCGGTATGCTCGCCTTCTCCCCCTTGTTTCTGCGAGACTCCCTCTGGCACTTGTCATGAGGAGACGCCGCAACATCAAAACGCAAAAGCCAAAACCGAGGACGCTCGATTTGCGTGAGGATTGCGTTCGGGAAGCGATCTCTATCATCGAGGAGCAAGGTCTCGAAGAGCTGAGTCTCCGCGAAGTGGCGCGGCGTTTGGGGGTCTCGCATCAAGCACCTTACCGGCACTATCCGTCGCGCGACGCACTGCTCGCTGAAGTCGTGTCTAGAGCGTTCCGCGCGTTCGCGCAGTACTTGGATGCGCGGCCGAAAACAGGCGACCCAGTTGCAGATCTGCGCACCATGGGAGAGGCCTATCTACGTTACGCCGTTGCGCACCCGCTTCGCTATCGGCTCATGTTTGCGACTCCGCTTCCGGATCCGAAAGCCCACCCGAACATGATGCGCGATGCACAGCATGCCTTTCTGATGTTGAGTGAGGGCATTGCAGCAATGCGCGGTGCAGTGGAAGACGCGCCTTTGTTGGACGCGATGTTCGTTTGGTCGACCCTTCATGGCTACGCTAGTGTGTTGCAAACCCAAATCATGGAGCACCTGCCTATTCCAAAGAAGCTGCTCAAGCTCGGCACGGATCACCTGCTTAGCAGCATTGGCTACGCGCTCAGCGCGTCGCGGCAGGTTGCCTCGCAAAAAGACCAGAACGCCGCAGAACGCTGATCGTCGAGCGCGTCTGCGCTGGGCTGCGTCTCTTTCGTTCCTTCAAAATAACGTCCTGTGACCTGCTGAAGCGCTGGCGAAAAACAGGCTTGTGCGTAGGCTCCCACCGCGTCGCTGATGCTCGCTGCGAATGGCATGTGCGACAAAACATGTCGCAAAAAGAAGCGAGGAAATCCGCGCGTATTCTCAGCAGCCGTGACCGGCACGAAGCCTGGGCACACGGCGTTGCTCGAGAGCGATCCAGCGTGACGTCTCGCAAGCTCACGCGCGCTCCAAATGACTGCAAGCTTGGAGTTTTTGTACGCGCGTTCCGGTTCATAGCCCGTATTCAAATTCGGGTCGTCCTGGCGAAAATCGACAGGTGCGCCGCGCATGCCTGGCTTGTGCAAACGAGAAGACACCCAAACGACCCTGGCATTCTTGCTGAGCCGGGGAAGCAAGCGCTGCGTGAGCAACCAGGGCGATACAGCGTTCACCTGAAGCGTCTCCTCTAAGCCGTCGGCGGTCATCTTGCGCGTTTCGCTCGGTATTAAAATGCCAGCATTGTGCAAGATGACGTCGATGTGTTCACTCTGCAGCGCCTCAGCAAAGCGTCGCACAGAGGCGAACGACCCTAGATCCAAGCCGGGAAGATCGGTGCTCGCTGATTCCCTGCTCGCGCGAATGACACGGTGCGACCCAAACGCTTGTACTGCGGCAGCACCAAGGCCGCGATTGCTGCCGGTGATGAGAATGGTTTTAGGAGTGTTCACACGCCGATACTAGTCGAAGACTCAAAATAGACCAGCTCGAAGAGCAAGGCGTCCTTAGCTCGCGGAACGCGCCGAAGTGCGGCGCAAGCGACGACGCAACGACAAAACGAGCAGCGCGGTCACGAACATGGATCCGGAGTCATTCGCGGTGCTCGAACATCCGCCGCAGCCGCGCGCACCAGGCGTCGATTCTTCTTCTGACGGTTGCTCCTCCATGCCACTCGGACCAACCGGGTCTGTCATCTCTCTAGTGATAACCGTCCACGTCACGCTCGCAGGTGATGGGTCTACGTTCTGGGCCAAATCCGTAGCACGCACGGCAAAGCTGTGGGCGCCATCGCTCAGGGCGCTGAGCGAACGCGGCGACGTGCATGGAGCGAAAGGTTCTGCATCGACGCTGCACTCAAAGCTCACGCCCTCTTCATCCGCACTGAAGCTCACGTTGGCGGAGCGATCCGTGGTCTCGCTTGGAGGCGCACTGTCAATCACTACATTGGGAGCGACCGTATCGACAGTGAATGCGACGAGCGCACTCGACGGACTCGTGCGGCCGACCGCGTCTTCTGCAGTGGCCTCAACTGTATGTGCACCCTCGCTGAGCGCGCTTGCTTGCAGGAGCTCCCACGTGCCGTCGGCACCAGCAGTGGTAGTACCGATACTCGAACCGTCAACGCTGATGTCGATGCTGACAAGCGCTTCTGCTGTGCCGCTATAAGTCGGCGTCGGATTGCTCGAGAAGCCCATCTGCGCAGGCGCCAGAATCACCGGCGCCAAGGGCGCGATGGAGTCTACGGTAAAGCTGTTCACGTTGCTCTGAGGGCTAGTGTTGCCGGCAGCATCGGCTGCGGTCGCGCTCACTGTGTGTACACCTTCACTCAGAGGCGTCGTTAATACATAGACCCAATCTCCCGCGTTGTTCGCGGTTGCCGTGCCCACTTGAGCACTGTCCACTGAGACAGCGATGGTCGCGTTCGCTTCGGCTGTTCCAGAGAGTGTGGGCGTCGTCGTTGTTGTCACAGAACCGTCAGCTTGAGCAGCGACGACAGGTGCAGGTGGTGCCACCGTGTCG
>JBIKMD010000998.1:0-2775 GCA_044359465.1 Myxococcota bacterium | reverse complement strand
ATTTTCAATGCCTTAGTCGTCTTTTTCCCGGTTGTTCTCAGCTTCTGGCGGCGCACGTTCTTTCTCCCGCACTGGCCGGCAGCGCTTCTTGCGGTGTCTGGCACCTCCGTGCCGTTCATCGTCTGGGATGCCGCAGTGACGGGCCGTCACTGGTGGTTCAACGAACGTTTCATCAGCGGCATGAAGCTCGGTCCGCTGCCGATTGAAGAAGTGCTGTTTTTCTTCACCATGCCTTTTGCGTGTTTGTTCACGTGGCAGGTGGTGTTCGACAAACGCAGCGGGCGGACAGTTCCAAGTTGGCCGCTCGCGCTCTGCTTACCTGCGGGCGTGTTGATGTTCCTCACGAAGCAGCCGGAATACACGAGTGCGGCGGTCCTCGCGCTGGGCGTGGCGGCGCTGCTCGCACGCAAAACGCTCTCGGACTCGCGCACCTACGTGTTTCTCTTCGTTGTCGCGCTGCTCAACGTGGTCTTCAATGGCTACCTCACGGGCCGTCCGGTTGTGCTCTATGGTCCCGCGCATCAACTCGGCGTGCGCATCTTCACGGTGCCAGTAGAAGATTTCATCTACGGCTCGGCCTTGGTCCTCATGAATCTGGCCGTGTTCCGCGCGCTCTCTCGCTGGCTCCTGAGCGCGATTCCAAAACGTCTTGGAGGCTATCGTCAAACCGTGGTGGTGCCAGACACCTCTTTGTCCCCACGTGTGCAAAAACAAGCACGTGTGTGCGTGATTGGCTCGGGCATCGCGGGGCTGACAGCGGCGACTTTGCTGGCCGAGCGAGGGTTCTCCGTCACGCTCAAAGAGAAGAACGGGCACCTCGGCGGCAAAGTGGGGGCGTGGACAGAAGATGGGCTCAGCATCGAGCACGGCTTTCACGCGTTCTTTCGTCAGTATTACAATTTGAATCGTTTGCTGGGGCGCGTGGGTGTCACCAAGCACTTCGCAGCGATCGATGACTACGCCATCCTGGATACGAACGGCGAGCTCGTCAGCTTCAAGAACGTCGCCAAACCGCCGCTGATCAACCTGCTGTCCCTTGCGCACGAGGGCATCGTGCCGTGGCGCGACTTACTCACCAATCCCAAGCTGCAAAAGCTCGATGCGCTCATGCGCTACGAGGACGAGCGCACGCACGAGACGCTCGACCAGGTGTCGTTTGCCGAGTTTGCAGAAGCGGCCGATCTTCCGCCGCGCCTAAAGCTCGCATTCAACACCTTCGCCCGCGCGTTCTTTTCTGAAGAGCGCCGTATGTCCATGGCGGAGCTGATAAAAGGCTTTCACTTCTACTATCTCTCGAACGACTGCGGGTTGCTCTACGACTACTTGGACGACAGCTACGACACCGCATTTCTCAAGCCGTTTCGTCAGCACCTCGAAAAGCACGGTGTTACCATTGAGCTGAACACGCCCGTCACTTCGATTGACGCGAGCAGCGTGAACGGAGAGCCCTTTGACGCAATTGTGCTTGCCGCTGACGCCGCGGCAACCAAGACGATCGTGCAGCGCTCGCCACTTGGATTTAATCTCGATGGCCTGAAGGCCTCGCAGCGCTACGCCGTGCTTCGCGTGTGGCTCGATCGCGACTGCCCAAGAAAGTACCCCGTTTTCCTCGTGACCGAACGCGAGGACGTCCTCGATGCCATCACCTTCAACCATTGGTTCCAGCCTGAGATGATCGCGTGGGCAAAGCAGCATGGCGGCGGCGTGTACGAAGCGCACTGCTATGCGGTGCCAGACACCGCAAAAGACGACGAGATTGAAGCGCACTTTCTGGCAGAGATGAAAAAGCGCATCCCGGAGCTAGCTGACGCCAAGGTGATTCATTCGCATTTACAGGTGCGTAAGGACTTCACCGCGTTCGAAATCGGCTGCTACGCGAACAGGCCAAAGACGCAAACGCCACTGCCGAACGTCGTTCTCGCGGGTGACTGGGTACGCCTCCCCTACCCTGCCATGTTGATGGAAGCGGCGTGCATGTCAGGCGTTCTCGCGGCCAATGCCATTTGCGCGCTCCATGGTGTGCGCGGCGAGCAAGTCGAAGCCGTCCCGGCCAAAGGCATCCTCGCTTGATTCCGCAAAACAAGCGCCGCTGGTTCGAGCACTTTTTTGCATGGCACGTCCGGCGGCGCTTCAAGAGGCGCTTCTCCGCCGTTCGCGTGAAGAACTTAGCCGCGCTCAAACAGAACGCACCCATCCTCGTCGTCAGCAATCACACGAGCTGGTGGGACTCGCTGGTATTCTTCGATCTCTTTTTTCGCACGCTACACCTCGACGCCTACGCCATGATGGACGCCCGCAATCTGCGAAAAATCCCCCTGCTCGGCTGGATTGGCGCCTTTGGCGTCGAGCTCAAGGACAAAGCGGACGGAGAGCGAGCCGTCGACTACGCCGCGCAGCTTCTCGATCGTCCCGGCCGCGTCGTCCTCATTTTTCCGCAAGGCAGCGAGCGCCCGTTCACCGAGCGTCCTTTGGCTTTCAAACCCGGTGCACAGCGAATCGCGGAGCGGTGCCAGACACTGATCATCCCAGTGGCTCTGCGCTACGAACACGGCTCAAAAGAAAAGCCCGAAGCGCTTGTGAACATTGGCGATCCGATTGCCCCAGAGCAAATGGAAGCCGCTGTCACGGGCTTGCTCGATCAAATGCAGAACGAGATCCACGCAGGCAAAACAGCCACTTGGCCCGTTCACATCGCGTGAGAGTTTGAGACCAAATTCACCACCACGACACCGGCCGTGAGTGAGACCGCGGTGGCAGTCACCTAAGGGTAACGCG
>JBIKMD010000997.1:0-2777 GCA_044359465.1 Myxococcota bacterium | reverse complement strand
GTTTGCTGTAATGGTGCAGTAATCGAGCTGAAAACCATCGACGGTCGTGCCGTAAATTCCACTGTGGTTGTTCCCGCTGATGTTCATGCGACTGAGGCGCACGTTTTGAACGTTGTTCAAACGGATACCCGGCGTGCCCGTTGTTTCGCTGGCGCCCGTCGTATTGCTGATGGTCCCGCCGCTTCCGTTCGCTGCGTTCGCCGTGTTGCCGGTGATCGTCAAACCGCCGCTGCCCGTGTTGCTGAGGTTGATGCCAGGGGTCGCACTCGCGTTTGAAGAGACTGACAGAAACGTGAGGCCGTTCGCACCAATTGTGGTCGTCACATTGAGCGCCGGCCCTGCGCTTGCGCTCACTTGGTTAGTGAGCGTGCGAGTGATCGCGCTGGAACAAGGGTTCTCATCACAGACCGTGATGGTTCCCCCGCCCGTTGCGCTGAAGGCGGTGCCAGTGGTGGTGGCAAGCGAGAGGCCGCCAGAAAACTCGATTGTCGCACTGCCATTGTTCGAAAGTGTCACGGCAGGGTTTGCGCCGGTCGTAGCGCTCACCGGGCCGCTGAGCAGCACCGCACCACTCGTTTTGTTCGCAATGCGAAGGCCTTGCCCTGTGTCCCCCACACTGCTCGCCGCATCGAACGAAAAGCTGGCGGCGCCGCCATCGATGTCGAGCGAACGGCTCGTGCTCGCGCTCACGTCGAAGTTCGTGAACGTCCAGGTGCCTGAAGCAGACGCCACGGACACGCCTCCGCCACTGACGGAGACGTCGCTGACCACCGCAGAAGAAGCCCCTACTCCGGTCAATGCGGCACCGGCCGCAAGCACAAAATCGAGCCCAGCGATCGTGTTTGCGCTGTTCAAAGTGATCGTATTGGTCAAGGTCGGCCTAGCGGCATTGATCGCGGGTCTCGTTGCAGTGCCAGTGGGCGGCGTCAGTCCAAGTACCACTGCGTCGAAGCTTGCGCCCACAACACCCTGCCCAAAAACACCTTCGTTAGCATTCAATGTGACGGCGCTAGCGTAGGTACCAGCATTGGCCACGAAGATACGCTGCTCCGTGTTCGCCGCGATCGCCGCTTGTGCCTGCGCAAGTGTTTGAAACGCTCTGGCATTGCTGCCAACCCATAACCCATTGCCGCCCGAAGGCGCTCCGCTGTCTACGAACCACACCACGGGACCTTGTACGGTCACACTGATGCTAGCGGGATCGCTGGTTTGAGCTCCGCCACTGCCTGCACCGTTGTCGCTGACAGTGTAGGTGAGCGTACAAACACCTGTTTGCCCCGGCGGCGGGTCGAAGTCGAAGCTCGCACTACTCGCGTTGAAGTTAGAGATGGTCGAGCCCACGCAGTTTCCACTCGCCACGGGCGCTTGCATCGTGAGCAACAAGGAGAAGCCGGGATCAGCGCGGTCGGCATCGCTCGCAGACGCAAGATCAACGGTGATACTACGACGAAGATTTGCCTGCGCTGTCACGCTCTGCGAGACGGCAACCGGCTTGTCGTTTACGGCGTTCACGACCACGTTGCTCAGCGTTTTGGTGGCTGTGCGCGCGATTCCAGCACCAGAATTGCCATTGTCATTCACCACGAAGGTGACGGTCTCGGCACCAAAAGCAACGTTGTAATTAGGTTGGCCCTGGTAGACCAGTGCCGCGAGCGAAGCGTTGAGTGAGGCCAAGGTTCCGCTCAGCTGGAGCGTGCCCGTGAGGCCGCTTGGTCCGCTCACGCTGAGTCCTCCATGCACGGCGCTGATCGAGAGCGACAGCACACCACTACCCGCGTCAGGATCGACAATGGAAATCGCGTTGCCTGCCGTTAAGGCAAAGGGCGTGTCTTCATCGACGGAGAACGTTGTGAATGTCGCGTTGGAGAAGAGCGGCGCATCATTCACTGGAGCGACGTCGAAAGTGATGGTGTTTGGAGAAGGATCGAGGTCGACGCCGCCATTGTCCGTGCCACCGTCGTCTTGCACTTGAAAATCGAAGTGCGTGTAGGCGTCGCCCGCGCCGTCCTGAGCGCCCTTGAAGACAAGGAGCCCGGCGTTGATGCTAGCGACGGGTACGCTATCACCGGCCACCACGGGCACTCCCGCCACGGTGAGTGAGCCAAGCGTCGGCACAGAGTTGAAACGCACGGCGGCAAACGAATTCTGAATGCTGTCAAAAGGATCTGCGAAACCAAAAGAGAGCCGGTTGAAGGTGTAGGGCACGTCCTCTACAGCGACAAGCGTCGCGTTCGTTCCGAACGGAGCGTCGTTGATTTCTGTGACTGCGACCGTCATCACCTTCGGTGACACATCGAGGTCCGAGGCACCGAGCGCTGTTCCGCCATCGTCCTGCACGGCAAAACGAAAAGTAGTGGCGCCCGAAAAATTCGGATGAGGAATCACGCGTAAGAGTCCGCCAACTAGGTTGCTCATACTGACGATTTGGCCCGCTTCAACTACGAAGCCATTGTTCGTCATGAGTGCATCGTCGGGCAAGCTAACGATTTGCACGCCGATGAACGCATTGGGCGGTGTGTCGGCTGCATCGGAGAAGCCGAAGTCGCTCGGCGCAAACACGTAGCCAAGGTCATCCTCTAAGGTGGTGACTGTGGCGTCTTGGCCCTCGGGCGCATCGTTGACGCTGAGCACATCAAACCCAATGCTCGTAGCAACGGACGCCAAATCGACGCCCCCGCCGAATACGCCGCCGTCATCTTGCACTCGAAAAGTGAAGCTCGTGTATTGCGCACCAAATGTGTTCCGCGCTGGCGTAAAAACGAAGCGCCCGCTTTCGA
>JBIKMD010000996.1:0-2780 GCA_044359465.1 Myxococcota bacterium | reverse complement strand
AAGAATACGGATGTGAGTCCTGCAAGAATAGGGGAGAGCGCAAGCAGCGCTGCCGCACATCCAAGCTGCTGCCGCACGGTCCAACGCGTAGCTCGCAGGACGAGCAGCCCAACGGCGCCGTAAGTGAAGAGAATGTCGCCGTACCAGACCAGATAGGCGTGAAGAAGACCGAAGCCCATCAACCAGAGCAGACGACGTACCGGGCGCGTGTGCTCCCCGCCTAGTATCAGCGAAGCACCAAAGAGCATCGAGAACAAACTGATGAACTTGAAATCAAAGAAGAGACGACCGATCGCCCAGGCGAGCCCGTCAGTGCCTTCAAGCGACCCATAGAGTGTGGGGTTCAAGTAGGCTGCGTGGGGCATCGCGAAGGATTGAATGTTCATGACGAGGATGCCGACCAGGCTCACCCCGCGCAGCACATCCACAGAAAGGACTCGCTTGTGTTCACTCATGTGATTAAAATATAGAATAAAGCTCGTATTTAAAACTCGCGCTCAGCTCGTATTGAGAGTGACAATGAAAATCTACAAAAAGTCCGCGAAAATAACGGATTATGCGCGAAAAAAACCCGCACAAGAACGTAGTAGAGTGCTTGTGGACGCATTAATTAAGACAACAGCTCGCATTCTTGTTCAAGACGGATGGCAAGGGCTGACCACAAACCGAGTGGCCCGTGAGGCAGGGGTGAGCGTGGGAAGTCTTTATCAGTACTTCCCAAACAAGGATGCGCTCGTTCAGGCGCTTGTTGTCGACCTAGCGGAACAGGTGGGCGATACCTTGGTTGCGCTCGGAAAGTCTCTTGCGCATGCACCCCTGCACGAAGGGATCGACGCCATCGTGCGAGCAGCACTCGATACCTCACGCGCCGATGCAGCGCTGTTTCGTGCGGTCCTCGTGGAGCTTCCGCGCATTGGCGCACTCGAGGCGTTCGATCGTGTCAATCGCCGCACGGCGGACGCACTCGCGGAATGGATCTCGCTCCGGCGAGACGAGGTGGATGTGGCAGACCCCTCCATGACTGCGCATGTGCTGGTGACTGCCCTCGATTCACTGACGGATCATGCCCTCATTTTTCGGCCCGAGCTCCTCGAGAGCGCAAGGTTCGAGCGGGAGCTCAAGAAGCTAGTGGCAGGCTGCCTTGGTGTGTCTGCAGACACAAGACGACCCCTGCGTCGTTGAGCGTCGCGTCGACGCTGCGCTTCATTTGTAGTTTTTGCTGCGAAGCACATCGGCAAGCACTTCCGCCGGCACGAGGCCCTCACAAGACTCGCCGCGTGCAAGACGGCCGCGCACTTCGGTAGAAGAGACCTCCGGCATGGCGAGGTGGCCTAGCGTGGTGCGGTCGCCGCGCCCAATCGGGAAAAAAGTGATCGCCTCTTCGAGCTGCTGCGCCATGAACCACTTGGCGCGATCGGCGTACGCATCGGCACCGACGATCATCCGAAAAGCCGTACCCGGAAACTGCGCCTTGAGCGCTTGTACGACAGTGAAGGTGCGCCCCACGCCGTCAATGTCTCGTTCAATCGTCGACACGCTCACGCGCGGCCCAAGCAGCTTCGCAACGCTGCCGCACCAGCGAGCACGGTCGTCAAAGGGGGCCATTTGTTTATCGTAGGGGTGTTTGAACGACGGGATGATCCACAAGTCATCTTCGGGCTCGCACGCGAGAAAATACGCGCACGCCAGATAGTGACCCATGTGCATGGGATCGAACGCGCCGCCGAAGAACGTCACCCGTTTCATTGCTGGTCTCTACTTGTAAATGAGCACGTCGCGCCGGCGATCGATGAAGGCACGCACTCTGTTCTCGCGCGCCGCATAAACCTCGAGCAGCGCTTTGTCGCTGCCAAAAGCGTTGCGGTAGTCAGCGCAGCCAGTGAGCAAATCGAACGCGTTCTTGTCTGCGACGAATTCGTAGGGTTCTTTGCGCCAGTCGAACTTGCCGCCGGACAGCTCCTGGAACACACGCGTCAGGCGAAGGCCTACGCGGAAGGCGTGATACTCGACGGGATTGGTGACGTGGATTTGCACGCCGCCGCTGAGCTCGCCTTTGAACTTGTGGAAAGTCGTTTGGAAGCCCAGCGCGCGAAACACGACGCCCGGTTCTTGCAGCGCATTGAGGGCTTTGGCGACCTTGGTGGCGTCGAGATACGCTGCGCCCACGATTTCGAATGGACGTGTGGTGCCGCGTCCTTCACTGGCGTTCGTTGCTTCGAGCAAGCACATGCCGGGGTACACGAGCGCCGTGTCGTAGGTGGGCATGTTAGGCGAAGGGAATACCCAGGCGTACTGCATGTCTGGTGTGAGCCGCTCGCGCTTCCAGCCGCGTGTCTTGACGATCTCGAGCGGAACGTCGAGCCGCTCTTCGGCTTTGACCAGCTCGCACATCTCACCAACCGTCATGCCGTGGCGCACCGGCACGTCGTACAACCCAACAAAGCTCTCAAACGCCTTGTCGACGCCGCCGCCTTCGAGCACGTCGCCGCCGAGTGGGTTTGGCCTGTCGAGCACGATCACCGGTAGGCGCACGCTTGCCGCCACGCGCATGCAGAGCACCGCGGTCCACACGAAGGTGTAGTAACGCGTGCCAATGTCTTGAAGGTCGATCACCAGCACGTCCAAACCTTCGAGCATTTGCCGTGTAGGCGAGAGCGAGGCGTAGGTGTCGCCGTAGAGCGAATAAATGGGGCAGTCGAAGGCAGGGTGACGCGGCGTGGTGGCCACACCGATCATATCCTGCGCTTGGCCGAGGAAGCCGTGTTCGGGGCCAAAGATGG
>JBIKMD010000994.1:0-2784 GCA_044359465.1 Myxococcota bacterium | reverse complement strand
ACGAAACACTGGACTCTCCTCTTCGCGCTTCGTCGCGCGTTAGATCTGACCGCCGATGGACAAATACAATTGCGAGTAGTTGTTTGCGGCCGACTGCTGGTTCCAAAACGGATTGTTGATAGTCTTGTTGTCGGGCGCAAAAACGGGTTGTGCTGTGAAAATGCCTGCCGAAATCCACAAGTAGCTCGTTGGCGAGATCGTCAAGTCGATGTTCGAGCGTATGGTTTCCAATCGGCCCGCACCTAAACGTGCGTTCGGACTGGTGAATTCATCCGCAACGAGCTGCTCTTGGCCGGCGTACTTGAAGCCGTTGACGAGCTGCGCAAAAACCGAGAGCGTCACCAGGTCTTGCGGCGTGAACGAGATAGTGACCGCGTTGCTTACAGTATGGCTAACGTTGGTCGCACCACCACGCGTCAGATTGCCGTCGATAAACGGATCGGTGCCACTACGAATGGCGAGCGGCGCGGAGCCGTTGTTGCTCTCGGCCGAGACCAGCGGCGTCACAAAACGATGGAAGTTCTTACGGAAGCCAAGGTCGTACCGGATGTTCAGGTTCATGTGGTAGTCGCCCTTCACCGGAATATCGAAGTTCTTGGCGAGACCGACGGCTGGCGCGAGCGCGGTCACGAGCGTTTGGTGCTGGCTTTCGAGCGAAATTGGGATCGGCATGCGCAACGCGGCAAACACGTCAATGCCGACCACAGGGATCTGCACCAGGCGCGATGACGCGTTCACAGAAATGTCAGACCAGTTGAAGTAGCGCGCGGAGTTGTTGTCGACGCGGGTGAACTCCCAATCGAAGGTCTCGCGCACACTGACGCGCAAACGCATCTTTTGCGAGAGCGTGAACACGTAAGCAGGTTCAATCGTGAGCTGCTGACCAACGTAAGGGTTTTTGGCGTAGTCGCTGCCGCCTACGATCATCGCACCCGAGCCAACGCCCGTGCTGAGGTTCAGGTTGATCGACCAGGCTTTGGCCGCCACACCAGAGAGCGCCGCTTGGTCAGCGTTGATCGCCATCGATACCGTGCGCTTCTGTTTTGGATCTTTGCTGTCGCCCTGGGCAGCGACCGGTTGCGCGGACTTGTTCGCGACTTCAATCGGTTTGCTCGGCGTCGCATCCGGCGCAGCAGTGGTTTGCGCGGTCGCTTTGGACTTTGGCTTCGCCGCTGGTGCGGGTTGCTCGGCTGTGGGTTCTTCCGCTGCGGGTTCGGTCTTGACCGGTGTGCGCACTGGCTCCGGCGCAACTTCCTTCTTTGGCTCGACCACGACGCGCTTGGTCTCTACAGGCTTTGACTCGACGGGCTTTACCGGTTCTTTTTTGGCTTCGACCGGCTTCACAGGCTCAGGTTTTGGCTCCACCGGCGTGGGTTCCGGTTTGGCTTCGGCCTTCTTTTCCTCTTTTTTGGCTTCTTTTTTCGCTTCGGGCTGCTTCTCTTTCGCGCCGCCGTCGATCTCTTTCAGCCCTTGCTGAAGAATCTTCTCGAGCTCGTCGTCATCACCGGCATGGGCGGTGACCGAAGTCGCAAGAAAGACGAAGCCGAGAACGAGACTGCTTACTAACCGGCGACCGACAGAACGAAACATGTTGCCTCGCTTATTTTTTGTCGTATCCCACAACGTCAGACGAACTGATGCATTGTCAGACACGGCCCCACACAATTCGAGCGGCGCGGGGTAACACCGTGAATTTTGGGTGTCAACTGAATTTTGGGACGCAAAACGCTTGGATTTAGCCATTATCTATGCGTGCCCTTTCCCCACATATGGTTTGTCAGCGTACATTATCGCTGTCTCGATTCAGTCGACCTGCCATAAAGTGCTAATTTATTAGTAAGCGACCGATTCATAGACCCTTCATTCATCACGACGAGATGCGTTACGCACTCGCACCTGCCTACTCGCACCACCCAATTGGGTGAGCCAGGGGCTGTGAGACAACAGTACGGGCATGTGGGCACTTTGGTTGGCTGCGAGAGGTATTTAGGTGCCACGCGCGGTTGAATTTGCGAGCGCAGCCCAGACGAATGAGGGACACTCCTCGGGACGATGAGTTTACGTGCTCAGCTCGAATCTGTTCTGACCCCAAGTGCCGGCACTAGTGCGGATGTGGTTCACGCCGCCCTCCTTCTGGAGAAGGAAGAACGTCCTTCCGTAGACGTGGACAAAACCCTAGGCGAGCTCACCCGCTGGGCGAACGCCATAGACGATCGGCTGGGCGGTGCGCGTGCACCCGTCGCCATCGCCGAAACCATTTCGGGCTTTTTGTTCAACGAGCTCGGCTTCAGGCCGAACCGCGATGCCTACTACCAACCTGCCAACAGCCATCTGAGCCAGGTCGTCGAGCGCCGGCTTGGTATCCCCATTTCGCTTTCGCTTTTGTACATGGGAATTGGCCACCGCTTACGTGCCCCCATGGCAGGCATTGGTTTTCCCGGTCATTTTTTGCTGCGCATTGGCGATGAGCGTAAAGGCATTCTCGCTGATCCCTTCGGTCTGGGACGCGTGCTCGACCGGGCAGGTGCTGAAGCACTCTTGCATCAATACTGCGGCCCGACGTCGCAGTTGCAGCCAAGCCACTTACAACCGCTGTCGCCCAATGGGACGCTCGCGCGCATGCAACGCAATCTGAAGCTGATTTATCTGCGCGAGAACAACTTCCAAGCCGCACTGGACGCGACCGATCGCATCGTTTTTCTTCTGCCCGAAGATCCAGAAGAGCGACGCGACCGTGGTTTGCTCTACGAGCGTTTGGAATGTTTTGGTGCCGCTAAACGCGAC
>JBIKMD010000993.1:0-2785 GCA_044359465.1 Myxococcota bacterium | reverse complement strand
TAGGGCAGACGGTTGACGTAGGGGCGCTTTGGGATCAAACGCTCGCGATCATCCGGACGAAGGTGAATGACTTCGTCTACAATGCGTTTTTTAAACCACTCCGGGCTCGCGCGGTCGAAGGCGAACGCTTGCAGCTCGAAATACACGATCAGTTCAACCGCGATTGGATTGAAGACCACTATCGTTTCGTGATCGAAGAAGCGCTCGGTGACCTGTCCGCCCAGGGTTTGTCCGAAGTGCGGACTTTCGATTTGGAGATTAACGCCACACTAGAGGACGCCCGTACCAACGCGGCTCCACCCGCAGCGCAAGAAGTGACGGTTCGTTCTGCGCCGCAGGCGACTGCCGAGCGCCGCCTTCTCAATGAGAAGTACGCGTTCGACACCTTTGTCGTTGGACCTTCGAACCAATTTGCGTTCGCTGCGGCTCGCGCTGTGGCAGATCGTCCAGCCGTGGCCTACAACCCGCTATTCTTGTTTGGCGGCGTTGGTCTCGGCAAGACGCATCTCATCAACGCCATTGCGCACGGAATTCTCAAGTCAAACCCGAGTTTCCGTGTCATTTACACCTCGTCAGAGCAGTTCATGAACGAGGTCATCAACGGCATTCGCTACGGCAAGATGGAAGAGTTCCACAATAAGTATCGCAAAAACTGCGATGTCTTATTGATGGACGACATTCAGCTCATTGCCGGCAAAGATCGCACGCAAGAAGAGTTTTTCCATACCTTCAACACGCTGCACGAGATGAAGAAGCAAATCGTCGTCTCGAGCGACAAGTTGCCGCACGAGATCCCGGGCCTGGAAGAGCGCATGCGTACGCGTTTCCAATGGGGTCTGATTGCCGACATTCAACCGCCGGAAATCGAAACCCGCGTCGCGATTTTGAAGAAAAAGGCCGAAGCGGAAAACGTCGATCTGCCTGATGATGTAGCCATGTTCCTGGCGGAGAACATCCGCAGCAACGTTCGCGAGCTCGAAGGCGCGCTGATTCGTGTGGTGGCGCATTCGTCTCTCACCGGCCAGCGCATCAGCATTGATTACGCCAAACAGGTTCTCGCTGAGCTACTGGCTGGCCGCCGCAATCAAGTGACTGTGGAATCGATTCAGAAGATGGTGGCCACGTTCTACAACGTGAAGATTGCTGACCTGAAGTCGCAGCGGCGCCATAAGATTGTGGCGCGACCACGGCAGGTGGCGATGTATTTGTGCCGTAAATTGCTCAATGCTTCGTATCCCGAGCTTGGCGATCGTTTTGGTGGCAAGGACCACACGACGATTCTCTCTGCGTGTCGTAAGATGGAATCGCTGTCGACAAAGGACAATCAGCTGCGCACCGAGCTGCTCGAGCTCCAGCGCAAAATCCAAGACTCCTGAAGCTGGTTTTGGTGCCGACGCTGCTCGTTCCGCACGGGCGGAGCTGGCTGTTGTCAGGGGGATCGCTTTGCGCTAGCGCGAGTGGGTCCAAAGTTCGTGAGTCAAAATTAAAAACGTTCGGTAATTTTCGGGAAAAACAGGCTGTGGAGAACTCTGTGGAACAAGGTGGGACTAAGGCTGATAAAGTGTGTGTGAGTAGCGCTCACGTACACATCGGCGCTTTTGTCCTCCGTGGGACACACACCTTCGCAGCGTCCTTTTGCTCAACGTTGCAGGGGGTTTGCTTGGGTTATCCCCAGAAAAACCGTTTGCTACCACTACTAGTTAGATCTTTATAAATAAATACATAGAAGAGAAGCGCGCTGCACCAGGGAACCGTTAGCAAGTCAGGGAGAGCACAGAGATGAAGTTCATTACCAACGCCAGTTCACTCACCGAGCATCTGTATCGCGTTCAAGGCGTCGCAAGCGCCAAGAGCACCATGCCAGCCTTGTCGCACGTGCTTCTCCGTGCGGATGGTCAACAGCTCAAGCTCAGCGCTACAGACCTGGATCTTGCGATCGAAGATTTTGTCGGCGTGAACGTCGAGCAAGCAGGCGCTGTGGCACTGCCCGCCAAGAGCCTCTTCGAGGTCGTTAAGACGCTTCCAGCGGGTGACGTAACCCTCACCCTTCTCGACAACCAGCGCGTCGAAATCAAAGCGCCAAAGGCCACCTTCAAGCTCATGGGCGTCGCGGCCTCGGAGTTCCCAGCGATTCCGCAAGTCTCTGAAGCGCAGAGCATCGAGCTGCCAGCGCGTGAGATTGCGCGGATGATCGACGGCACGATTTTTTGCGTGTCGACCGATGACGCGCGCTACAACCTGACCGGTATTTATTGGGAAGTGCTCCAGAGCGGCCGCGGACTTCGCTTCGTTGCCACCGATGGTCACCGTCTCGCGCTGATGGAGCGTGGCTTCGACCAAGAAGTGAACATGAAGCCTGTGATTGTGCCAAAGAAGGCGCTCATCGAGCTCAAGCGTTTGATTGGTTCGTCGCCAAACGACGAGCTCAAAGTGCGTTGTTCTTTTAGCGACAACCACGTGGTGTTCGGCGTGGGCGACGTCAAGCTCAGCTCGCGTCTCATCGAAGGTCAGTTCCCTGACTACGAGCAAGTGATTCCAAAGAATCCAGCGAATATCGTCAAAGCGTCGCGGGCGGAGCTCTCAGAAGCGCTCAAGCGCGTGTCGATTATGTCGCCAGACAAATCGTTCGGCATCAAGCTGCACTTCGCGCCAGATCTCGTGCGCGTAGAAAGCCAAAACCCAGCGCTCGGTGAAGCCGTTCAAGAAATCGACGTCGAGTACCAAGGTCCAGAGATCACTATTGGTTTCAATGCCCACTACCTGCTCGAAGTGTTGTCGCAAGTGA
>JBIKMD010000992.1:0-2789 GCA_044359465.1 Myxococcota bacterium | reverse complement strand
CAGCACGCTTTATATTCCAGACGCGCGTTTGGCCCGAACACATGTGGTGTTCCATGCCGAGGCCGACGGCGTGCGTCTCGTTGCAGAGGCGCATGACGTCACGGTCAATGGTGAGCGCGTGCAAGAGGCTGTGCTCCGCGATGGCGATAGGATTGAGGCGGGTGATGTGACGCTCTCCTTCAGCGTTGGCGCGGAGGTTTCAAATGACTGAACAAGAGCTGCGTCAACGTTTGGAATTCCTCAGCGTGGTTGCCAATGGAGCGAGAGTCAACGGCGTCGCGCTACCAGATGAGCTCGATCGCGAATGCCGTGAGCTCAGGGCCGCGCTCGCGCAACTTGAAAAGCAGAGCGCACCAGCGCCGAACGCATCGCGCGACGCGCAAAGGAGACCGCGGTGACCTTTCCTGTAGGGGCGACCCTTCTTGGCGGCGACGTTCGTATCATGGAGCATCTGCGCGGCGGTCCAGAGGCCGGGCAGTACATGGCCATTGGTCCCAAAGGCGCGTGTTTGGTGACGACGTCTAGTCCGATCACCCTGCCTTATTCGGAGGCAGAAGCGCGCTTGCGGCTTGCCCTACCCGGGGTGTCGCCACTTTGGTTCGTCGGACCAGTCGAGTCTAATGAAGGACCGCACGATGCGCTCGTGGAAGCGCTGCCTCGCGGAAAACCAGGTGATCGTTTGGGCTCACTCAGTGTGAACAATGCGATCGCGCTTGCAACGACGGTAGCGCACGATTTGGCGCACGCACATACGCTGGGTGCAGTGTACGGCGGGTTGCGTCCAGAGCTCGTGTTTGTCGATGAGCAAGCGCCAGTGACAGTGCGCGTGGCACCGCGCTGTGAAACGTGGCTTGACCTTGGTGGGGCGCGTAAAGAGGGCGCACTCGTGTTCGAGCGTCTTTACGCCGCCCCCGAGCAACTCAAGACTGGTCGTGCAAGTGCGCCGGCCGACGTGTTTGCGCTTGGTGCGACCCTGGCCTTCTGGCTGGGCGCGGCGCCGTTTGGGCGCGGACACCGCAGCGAACAGTTAGAGGCCATCGTTTCTGGCAAGCCTGATTTGAGCGCATTGCCCGCCGAGCTTGCTACGCTCATTGCGCGTACGCTCGCGCTCGATCCTACCAAGCGACCAAGCGCCGCCGAGCTTCGTGACGCGTTGCGTGTGGTGAGCGCGCGTTGACTTGCCCGCGCTTCAAATGCCCCCAACCGACCATAAGACATCGGCTCCGAGCAGCGTGAATGAGTAGTCCGCAAAGAATGATCCCAGCGCAGTTTGCCGAGGTGAATCCCACCCGAGGGTAGCGGCGACTGGATGCAGTGGGCCGCCAGTCAAATCAACAGTCACTTCTTGGGCCACATGACGAAGCGTTCTAACTTCGTCGACGCGTGCGCGCATTTCAACGACCGCACTATAGGCTGCGGCGCCTGGGCGCGTGGCTGATGGCAACTGTTTGAGCGAGGCGAAGCGGGCTTGCTGGTGCTTCGACACCAATGATCGCAAGTCGAGCCCAGCGTAGAGCGTACGTAGCGCCGCGTGCGCTGCTCCAGCAGCGACTTGGGCCACACCAAGCGGAGCGCCTGGGATCACCCTGAGCAGCGGCCGCGGCGCGAGCGTACCACCCTCGCGATCCAATTCGAAAGCGGAGACTTCGACTTCCTCACTCAACTCGGAACCCGTGGGGAGCGTTGAGAACGCCGCCCACTCTTTTGGTAGACCAAAGAGCTCTCTCCCGGTCCACACTGCTGGGGCATGGTCGACAAACAACCAAGGACAGAACACCGCCGGTTCAGGTCCTTGTTGACCATCGCGAACGACGGGCACCCAGACCATCAAATCAGTTTCACGCGTTGAGCCCGCGCGAGGGTCGGAGGTGGTCGCTTCGGTGATCATGGACAAGGTCACGCCGCACAGCGCCCCAAGTGGCCTGTAACGAACCGCGCCGCGCGATGGCACCGCGAAGAAGCGATCACAGAGCTCCGCAAGCGCCTTCGCATCGGCAGGCAGAATCCAAGTGAGCGCACGATTCTTTGCGATGTGAAACGGCGGCCACTGCGTTGTTTGCCAACCACCAAGCTGTATGTATGGGTTCAACGGCCTTCTCCGAGGATGCAAATAGGATTGCCTGTGAGCGCGCGTGCCGCTTGCCGGCCAGACACGACGGCGGCTTCAACGCAGCCCGCGTCGATCCCCGTGCGCACCCAGTCGCCGACGACGAGTAGATTGCTGAGCCCAGTGTCTGTCACGCGAGGGCGCAGTCGCACTTGCCCTGGCAGACTTTGGTGATAGCGCTCGGAGCCATGAACGTTGAGACGTCGATAGCGGCGCACCACGTCGTTCTTGCTGAGCTGCGGCATCGCCCAACGTAGACCATCATCAAGACGAGCGCTGAAGCGATCGCGCTCGCTTGCATCGGCGCGTTCGCTCAACGCACCGCAGGCGTAGATGAGTCCTGCAGGTGAGTCCGTTCCCCAATCTTCGTGCGCGAGGATGTGGGACAGATCGGCCCAGGTGTCGAGTGGACCCTCGAGGTGTCCGTGCACAGCGGGGGCGCCGTGGTAGCCGAGCTCCTCTGGCGTGCGCTTTAGCCAGAGTTGCTCGCTCATTGTTGCCACGGTGGACAGTTGCAGCCAGGAACGCGCCTGCTCTGACACTGCGTGCAACATGTCACCAAGCGCAGCTGGGGGAATCGCCAAAATCACCTCGTCGAAGTCGGTGCCACGTTCGAGCACATAGTCTTGCTCCTTCAGAACCCAGCCGAGCTCGCTATCGGACCACACCGCTGTTCCGTGCA
>JBIKMD010000063.1:0-9914 GCA_044359465.1 Myxococcota bacterium | reverse complement strand
GACATCAAACCCGAGAACATCTTCGTCGAACCCTCAGGCCGCATCGTCCTGACGGACTTTGGCATCGCCAAGGGAATTGATCTTGGGGACAAAACCTTTGTTGGCATGGGCACACAGGTCGTTGGAACGCCCTTATTTGCGTCACTCGAGCAGCTCACGCAGCCGTCGACCGTTGGACCGCGCGCCGACCTCTTCTCGCTAGGGGCGGTCATCTACAACGCAATGACCCATGCGTTCCCTTATGCCGCCGGCTCCATGGGAGAGCTCCTGCGTTCCCTGCGCGCCGCGCCGGTGGCACTGAAGGACCGGGTGACAGTCACGGAGGAGTTCAACGCCCTCGTGATGCGCTTGCTGGAGAGCAACGTCGAAAGCCGGTTTCAAAGTGCTCGCGAGGTGCAGCGCGCGCTTCGGCCGATTCTGGAACGAAACAAGGTCTTCGACCTCAAAAGTGAGATTCGCTCTGCGCTCACCGGCGTGCGTCGTCAGCCGCTGCCGCCCGAGACCCAAGAAGTTCCAATCATGAAAGCGCGTGGCAAGACGGCCATCACCAGGCCTCAGTTTCGTCAGTCAAAACGCTCGGTGTGGCTCCTCGCTGCCGGCGGGACGCTGCTGCTGGTCGGCTTAGCAGCAGCAGTCGTCTTCCTTCTAAAATAGTTCCGCAGTTGTGCATGAGGTTTGCATCCCTAGATTGTTGAACAATCGAAGGGAGGCGCTTTTTATGGCTACGAAGCTCACTGTTGCAGAGCAGAAACCGCTCGATCTCAAGGCCCCACTCGCGCCAGTGGAACCGGTCCAAACACCTGTAGATGCAGGTTATTTCAAGGTGAAGATACCACTGTCGGCGCCGCTGGATTTTGCGGTGGCGCAGCTTTATCGCGTGTGGCCAAAGCCCCGCGATCGCCGCGATAACTGACGCGTGACTCAGCTCACGCCACGGATCTTGCCGCCCGGGTAGCCCGTGAACGTACGTTTGATGTGGCTGATCGACTGAATGCGTTCTTGCGCCAGATTGTCAGCCGCCTTGAATGTTGGAATCTTCTGCGTCGCTGCGTTTTCGAAGACGCGGGTCAAAATCGAGTAGATATTCTCGGCCTGTTGCAGCGCGCGCTCGCGGTTGTAGCCTTCGAGCTCATTGGCCACGTTGATGAGGCCGCCCGAGTTGATGACGTAGTCTGGAGCATAGAGAATTCCGCGTTCTTGCAGAATCGGTGACGCCGTCTTGTCGTCTTCGAGCTGATTGTTCGCCGCGCCTGCGATGATCTTGCACTTGAGGCGTGGGAGCGTCTTGGTGTTGACGATGGCGCCGAGGGCGCACGGGGCGAAAATGTCACACTCGACGTCGTAAATTTCTTCTGGCGACACGGCCGTCACGCGGAGCTCGTTCACCACGCGCTTGACCGCTTCTTGGTCGATGTCGCTGATGATGACCTTGGCGCCCGCTTGGGTGAGGTGCTTGGCCAGGTGGTAGCCGACTTGGCCAGCGCCTTGGATGGCGATGGTCAGGGTGCTGAGCGACTCTTTGCCGTAGTAGTGTTTGGCCGCGGCGCGAATGCCGTGGAACACGCCAAAGGCGGTGACAGGAGAGGGGTCGCCCGAGCCACCGAGCGCGCGGCTAATGCCGGTCACGTGGCTGGTTTCCATGCGCACCCATTCCATGTTGTTCACGCTGGTGCCCACGTCTTCAGCGGTGATGTAGCGGCCTGCGAGACCTTCTACAAAGCGGCCGAACGAGCGGAACAAACCTTCGTTTTTGTCTTTCTTTGGGTCGCCGATGATGACGGCTTTGCCGCCGCCAAGGTTCAAGCCGGCAACCGCGGCCTTGTAGGTCATGCCGCGTGAGAGGCGGAGCACGTCGGTGAGCGCTTCGTCTTCATTCGCGTAGGTCCACATGCGACAACCGCCAAGGGCTGGCCCGAGCGCCGTGTTGTGCACAGCGATGATCGCTTTGAGCTTGGTGGTTTGGTCGTAACAGAACACGACTTGTTCATGGTCTTTGTGGGCGAGGCTTTCGAAAACGTTGTTTGGCATTGCGCTGCTCCCTTTGCCCTTGGTGTGTTGGCTCGAATCGCGGCGCGGCGTACGTCAGCGATAGACGGGAGTCAAAGGGGTTTGGGTGACTTTTTGTTGACGCAAAGCGGCGTGGAAATGAGGGGGAAAGTTACGGGTAGGGCGTCTCGGTTGCTCGCTTTGGTGTGGCGGCGCGTACGCGCTCCCGCCCGAGCATGCAGTGCCGCCCTGGCAACACGCTCCTGGCATTCGGCTGGCGGTTTTCAGAACTAGGTTGTGGGCTAGTTTGGTTTTCCTGCTGCGAACGCGCACTGTGGGCGTCGCTACGTCGCCAGGACGACACCGCACGCTCAGGCTCCGCGCTGATCCGGTGATGCGCGAATGTAGTGCCATGGGTGCGGGAGCTGGATGGGAAAAGAAGCTCTAGCGAGAAGACTATCGGCGCAACGAGGCCGCGCTGATGTACGGAACGACGACATCGAAATCGAAATGAGGCAAGAGTCCGCAATAGCTGGTTGTTGGAACGAACAAATAATCATTTCGCGGGTATTGTGCCTCAAAGAATGCGCTGACTTGGACCAGGAACGTCGCTAGCTCAGGTGGCGGAGACATAACGATTGTCGAATACTCCGCCAACGCCGAGCGATAGCCGTCGGATTGCGCATTCGCTGCCTTGGTCGCCTCTGACTGAATCACGGATTTCAACGAATGCGGGCAGACCAAACGAATTGCCGTTGCAAATACTTCCGTGTTGGTTCCAGGCAGTGGCACGCCAATGACGTAGTTGAAGCGTCGAACTTGCCAGTGTTTTTCGCGTATGAGGACCGTTTCAGCGATGGGCGCCCAGTGGCTTTCTCTGACGGTGCCTTGATCACTTACGAAGAGTTGAGCAGCAAAAATGCCATCGCATAGGACCTTCTGGGCCGCCTTGAATGCCGACCAATCCTGGACCGCGATGAACATCGACCGTATTTCGTCTTCGCCACTCATCCTCACCTTCTTTGCTTAAGCAGATGTTGACGCGCAAGAAGGCATGCCCAAAAACGAGGGTTCTACGAAAGCACCGCGACCGAACGCGACTCGCTGAGTAGACGCCGATTTTCTCTCGTACCCAAGGCACCTCATTTCTCGCTGCAACGGATCGGCGGGAGCGCAGGCGCGCCACCAAAACGAAAATTAAACTCGCCCGCCAAGGTGTCCGCAAATTGATTGACGGACGCACGGACCGCGCCAGCTTTCTGATGGACTTGGGCCAAAGGAGTTTTGGTGACTTCTTGTGGACGCAAAGCGGCGTGGCAATGAGCGGAAAGTTGCGGGTAGGGCCGTCTCGGTTGTTCGCTTTGGTGTGGCGGCGCGTACGCGCTCCCGCCCGAGCATGCAGTGCCGCCCTGGCAACACGCTCCTGGCATTCGGCTGGCGGTTTTCAGAAACAGGTTGTGGGCTAGTTTGGTTTTCCTGCTGCGAACGCGCGCTGCGGGCGTCGCTACGTTGCCAGGACGACACCGCACGTTCAGGCTCCGCGCTGATCCGGTGATGCGCGAATGTAGTGCCATGGG
The DNA here is from genome assembly GCA_044359465.1 of Myxococcota bacterium. Taxonomy (GTDB): domain Bacteria; phylum Myxococcota; class JADLHZ01; order JADLHZ01; family JADLHZ01; genus JADLHZ01. The sequence goes on along the minus strand of JBIKMD010000063.1, from coordinate 6,351 downwards.
TGCGGGAGCTGGGTGGGAAAAGAAGCTCTAGCGAGAAGACTTTCGAAGAGAGGAGATCAAAAATAGGGACGATTTCAACAGGGTCAGATGTTCTTGAGACGGGACACGACATGACCAAGCATCGTCGCTAAGCATCCCCCGCTTCGAAAGATGGCGATGCTTGCTACACCCCGCTCTAGCGAGCCGTTGCCCGACATAGTCGTCGACTTGCGTCGGACGCCGCACTGAGATCGCGAACCGTCGAACCAGCGCGGAGCCGGGAAGGGCTTAGTTCGGTTGGCGCTGAAACCAGCGAACGAGATAAACATCCCGTTGGTTCAAATACCTCCCTCTCTGCGACGTTAGCTCCGGCTCGCCTCGAAAGTCTTCTCGGTAGAGCTTCTTTTCCCATTAAGGCTCCCGCACCCAAGGCACTTCATTTCGCGCAGCAGCGGATCGGCGCGGAGCCTGCGCGCCACACCAAACGAAAATCAAACTCGCCCGCCAAGGTGTCCGCAAATTGATTGGCGGACGCACAGACCGCGCCAGCTTTCCAATGGACTTGGGCCAAAGGAGTGGGAGTGACTTTGTTGGCGCAAAACAGCGTGGGAATGGTCGGAAAGTTGCGATGAGGGCGTCTCGCTTGCTCGCTGGAGTGTGGCGGCGTTCAGTGGTGTCCAAGTCTGGCACGGCTTCTGCGTACGTCGCTGCAGTTTGAGGAGAATCGCATGAGTCTTCGGATCTTTTTGTCTTCGTTCGGCCTGCTAATCGTCTCGGCATGCGGGAAATTTCCTTCGCAGCAAGACCCGCCCAAGGCATCAAGCGCGTTGATGGCTGCCTGTTATCCGATCAAGGACGCAAGCGAGTGCAGCGCCACTGGATGCACATGGTCACAGGAGGGATGCGGCACAGAACCCGGGGATCGATTCAACCTTTGCCTCGGTTCTGACGTGAAAAAATGCGATCCCGCTTCACCGAGCTGCGAGACCGGAACGACATGCCAACCAGTAAGCGAAGTCGCGTGCGGTGGCAGTGGTGGAGTCACGTGCCAGGCATGCGGCACAACCAGATATCTTTGTCTGCCGCCCCCGTGACCAAGTGAGTTGTCGCAAAACTCATCTCGAAATCAAATTCGAAAAACTACGCGATCAGATGAGCTAAGAGACAAGCACGGTATGCTCATTGGCTACGCCCGCGTTCAAACGTGATCTCGTGTTTGGACGGGCAGGGTGCGCCCGGCTCTCTCCAATTTGCGCAGCAGCACGTTAGCTCTGGCTCGTTTGACAAGAGTCATTGAGATCGTCGCAGGTAGGACGTTTTTCGCCCCACCGAACATGCTGAAATCCACGATAACTAACGCCGATGAGGAGTGCTGCATGAGTAGTCTGATCCTTAGGAGTGTCTTGCTCTCACTGATGGCGTTGACCTTTGCGTGTGGCCGTTCGCCGCACGATAGCTCGAATGCCGGTGGTACATGGGGGGCAACAATTTCTGGCGTGAGAGTCGTCTACAAGACCGGGACGAGCGAAGTTGTTGAAAACTTCGAGTACCGGCGAACTATCGTGATGACGCTCGATAGTTACAAGGAGGCAACCATCACGGATCGTGTGGAAGAGATATCCGGAACTCGATGGTACCAGATTACAGTCACCGGAAACTGGGATGGGTTGGCGGCTCTCGGTGAGAGCGGGCGGCTCTACATTCGAACCTACAAGCAGGAAGCCTCGCCGGAAATTCCCACACAATCGTATGCCTGGACTCGTTTGGATGGCGAGTACGACTGCATGGAATTTTTAGGGCGTGACGTCAGATGCTTCAGACAAGGCACGCGTGTCGAGATTTCATATGATGACCTAGATCCTCTTCGTCTGCTCACCGGTAATGTGGGTGGTGAAGTCGTAACGCCTGAGCCTCGGCTATCCTTTGGTCGGATTTAATTCTTGCAGCACGCGCAGCAAGATCTCAGCGACGCGCACGTGCGATCAGGGCGTTTCGATTGCTCGCTAGTCCGTGCCCGCGCGTACGCGCTACCGCTTAAGCATGCAGTGCCGCCCAGGCAGCACACTCATGGCATTCGGCTGGCGGTTTTCAGAATCGGTTTTGGTCTAGTTTGGTTTTTCTGCTGCGAACGCGCGCTGCACCTCCCTCTCTGCGACGTTAGCTTCGGCTCATCTCGAAAGTCTTCTCGGTAGAGCTTCTTTTCCCACCAAGGCTCCCGCACCCAAGGCACTTCATTTCGCGCTGCAACGGATCGGCGCGCAGCCTGAGCGCCACACCAAACGAAAAGTCAAACTCGCCCGCCAAAGTGACCCGACCTACACACGCAAATTCCACCTTTGCGTTCTTGACCTGCGCATCCGTTCAGGTATGGTGCCATATACAAACCACCATCTGAACCGGAGAGACGCACCATGGCCCAAACGGAAAAAGAGAAGTCGCTAGAGCTCGCCATCTCGGCAATCGAAAAGCAGTTCGGCAAAGGCGCCATCATGAAGCTCGGCTCTAAAGAAGAGCCAAAAGAAATCGAGCTTCTCTCTTCCGGTTCCATCGGTCTCGATATCGCGCTCGGCGTCGGCGGTTATCCCCGCGGCCGTATCATTGAAATCTACGGACCAGAGTCGTCCGGTAAAACCACCATGGCGCTCCACGCCGTTGCTGAAGCGCAAAAGCGCGGCGGCGTTGCGGCTTATGTCGATGCAGAGCACGCACTCGACGTTCAGTACGCCAAGAAGCTTGGGGTGAAGATCGATGAAGTGCTGATCTCGCAGCCAGACACGGGCGAGCAAGCGCTCGAAATTTGCGACATGCTCGTGCGCTCTGGCGCGGTCGACATCGTGGTTGTCGACTCGGTTGCGGCCCTCGTTCCAAAAGCCGAAATCGAAGGTGAAATGGGCGACCAGCACATGGGTCTGCAAGCCCGTTTGATGAGCCAAGCGCTGCGTAAGCTCACGGGTACCATCAATAAGTCCAAGACCATCGTGGTCTTCATCAACCAAATCCGCATGAAGATTGGCGTGATGTTCGGCAACCCAGAGACGACGACGGGTGGTAACGCGCTCAAGTTCTACGCCTCTGTCCGTCTCGACATTCGCCGCGTTGGTGCGATCAAGAACGGCGAAACCGTCGTTGGCAATCGTACCCGCGTGAAGGTGGTGAAGAACAAGGTTGCGCCTCCATTCCGTGAGGTTGAGTTCGACATTCTCTACGGTGAAGGCGTGAGCAAAGAAGGTGACTTGCTCGACCTCGCGACTGATCTCGCGATCATCGACAAATCGGGTTCGTGGTACGCATTCGAAGGTGACCGTTTGGGCCAAGGCCGTGACGCCGCACGTGATGCGCTCAAGCAGAATCGCCAATTGCTCGAGACCATTGAAGCCAAGGTGCGTACGCACTTCAACTTGCCAGTGTTCAGCGCGCCTGCCGGTGCGACAGCGCTCGAGCCAGCGCAGCCAGCGATCACGGCAGATGGCGCGGGCGAAAAGCGCCGCCGTCGCGCTGAAGCAGAGGCCTAAGATCCGGCGCTAGGCACCACGCTGACGCCAGTGAATTGGCGTCAGCGCCTCCTCACTCCTTGGGTGCTTCGATGCCGAATTTCTCGAACCACCTATACACCTGACGCCTGTTTTTTCCGTAGTGGTCACCCACGCGTGCAATGACGCCGCCGCAGGCTTCGAGCACTTGTAACAACTCTTCTTTAGACTTCGGGCCAGCGCCGCGTTCCGACTTGGGGCCGGCGGAGGGCACGTCGTCTTCTCTCTCCTGCGGGATCGCGGCTACTTGGAAGTCTGACGCATCCAACTGGGTGCGATTGTGGATCACCCAGCGTTGCACCAAGCTACGCAATTCGCGCGCGTTCATGGGCCAAGTGTGAAGTAGCAGTTTCTCTGCGAGAAGCGCGTCAAACACGAGCGGTGCGTTCGCGTTTAGCTGCGTCGCCATGGCGCGTGCGAGTGGGATGATGTCTTCACGCCGCTCCCTGAGTGGGGGTGGCCGCAAGACATACCCTGCAAGGCGCGCGTAGAGATCACTGCGAAAGCGGCCTTCATCCACCGCGCGGAGCAGTTCGACATTCGTTGCAGCAACGACGCGCACGTCCACAGTCACCGCGTCGGTCTCGCCGACTGGAACCACTGTCCCGCTGTCTAGTGCGCGGAGCAGTTTGGGTTGAATGGTGAGAGGCAGTTCGCCAATCTCATCCAAAAACAATGTGCCTTTGTGTGCGGCCCGAAACGCACCGGTAGCTGCCTCATGTGCGCCGCTGAAGGCGCCGCGCCGGTGACCGAAGAGCAACGACTCAGCGAGCGTTTCGGCGATGGCGCCGGCGTTCACTGCGACGAGCGGCCCGCTGCGCTGCGACACCGTATGGACTTCTTTGGATAGGGCTTCCTTGCCGGTGCCGGTCTCCCCAATGATCACAATTGGCACATTTGTTTTGGCGGCGAGCGCTAACTCGAACAGGAGTTTTCGCATGGCCGGCGCTTCGGCAATGAAGCCAGTGGGCGGCGCAGGTCCTGTGCTCTGTTGTTCACTAATGATGGCGACTGTCTGTCCGAAACGAATCACGCTTCCAAGCTTAGCTTCACATCGGCCGACGACTTTCTCTCCGTCGAGGAAGGTGCCGTTAGTACTCGCGTGGTCTTCCACGACGAAGCCATCACCCGTGCGCTGTACAGAGAAATGCCGCCGCGAAAGCAGACCATCTTCAACGACGCAGCTGACGCCGCCTTCACTCGAACGTCCAACCGAGATTTGTGTGACAAAGGCTTGGGTGCGCGTGCGTACATTCGGGTCGCGAGAACAGACGATGGCAAGCGCTGGCTCATGGGTCTTGGCGCGCGCGCCGTCGAGCGCGGGCATCACCGGTGTTTTGTCTTCGCGGCTCATGGCGCCTCCCGATGGAGCTCACCGTCAACCGCCCCAACGACGGCCGTGATGAGCAACGCCCCTGCGCTGGTCAGATTGACGATTTGTAGTGAGCGGTTGCGTTCTGCATTGTTGAACGCACCGCTCGGCAAGCGGTCGGCGAGGATGAGCGCAAAGGTTGTCGTGCTGACTGCCGCAAGCAGTAGCTCCGCCGCTAGGAGCAAGCCTCCGGCGAGATGGCGCTGCTCCAGAAACTGCGCAATGCCAAGTGGCATCCATGCGAGCCCAGGATGGACCGCTGCCCTCGTTTTTGATTTGGCCGGAGCGGTTACTGCCACGGGAGCGGAAGCCGGCGTCTGTGTCTTGAGCTCGATCGGCGCGGAAGCGGACGCGGGTTCCTTCTTGGGCGGGGGCGTCATGGTTTGAACCGGCGCGCTTGCTGCGCTCTCTGTTGCTTTCAAGAATAGCTCGATCTTGTCCACGCGCCCGGCGCTCACGATCACTGAGGTGGCTACGGGTTCGAACCCAGGCATACGCACAACTAGCCAATGTTCGGTGGCAGTGAGCGTAGGCGACGCGGGCGTTTGGCCCATCGGCTCACCATCAACCTCTAGCGACGCACCAGACGGGGTCGTGACCACAGTTAGTGTGGCTGTCTGTAAGCTCCTCGCTTTGCGTTTGACGCTCTGGAACAAGCCAATCACTTGCGGCGAATAGATGCGCGGCGAAAGCACCATGGATGGCGCTAGCGTGAGTGCACGCACGAACGAGGCTTGGGCGAGATCCTGGCGTTTCAGATCCACTGCATGGGCGCCCCGATCGGCAAGGCAGCGTGCGAGCTCCGGTGCCCACTGACCGTCGCTCGTCATCGCGCGCGTGAAGAGCGCAATCGCTTCGTCGTAGCGCGTGAGCGCCTGCTCGAAACGCATCTCGAGACCGTCTCTACGCGCTTGATCGCAGCGTGCGAGCGCCACGGAGAGCGGCGTCTCGGAAACCGAGCTAAACAGTACCAATGCTAATGCCAGCATGCAGCACTTGATGATCGCCCGCGCGCTGGTCGATTGCGAGATTTTTAGCGACTGAAATCGATGACTCGCGACACGTGCTCCCCAGGTTGGATTTCAACTCGGAGCTCGCGTGACCTCTGGAGGCCAGGCGATTCGATCTTGATGACGTGTGCTCCTGCCGCGAGCCGGTGGCGTACGATGGGTGTGTTCCCTTTAAGCCGCGTTCCGTCGACGTAAACGACGCCCCAAGGCATGGAGTTCACGGATAAGAAGCCTATTTGGGGAATCTCCGGAATCGCCGGAGTAGCGGGAGTTGGTGCGGGCGACGGCGCTGAGGCGGGCGCTACTACGCTGGGTGTGGTTGCGGCAGGAGCAGTGTCTACAAAACCCCTCCACGCCATGACGCCCGTGAGCGCGAGAACAGCCACTCCTACAGGAAGTGCCCACACAGCAGGTGCGCCCATCCGTGCTTCTTCAGTACGCGCAGGACCGCTGACGACAC
>JBIKMD010000991.1:0-2800 GCA_044359465.1 Myxococcota bacterium | reverse complement strand
ATCGGTCTGGCCATGCTCGTGCTTTGCGTTTGTTTGTCGAAAGGAAAAATAAAGAAGATCGTTCTCGTCACCACTTGACGGTCACGTCATATCAGCGAGGCAACCAAGGTCGCCTCAGCAACGCCTGCGTTCGAGCGGAAGCAAAACGGAGTCGCGTTCGAAGGCACCGCTCGGCGATGGCTACAAGCCCAACGTGCCGCAGGGCTCAGGGGGTCTGCCAGTCCTTGGGAATGCGCACCACATAAGCCACATCCACGGCTTTCTCGCGTTCGACGGCGATGTTCCACACTAGGAAGCCGCGCTCCTTGTCGTGTTGAAAGGCAGTGGTCGTCAGCTTGATGTCGATCTCCACTGTGACGTCTTTCGCTTTGCTGACCGGGATGCCTTCCCGCAGCTCCACGTTCACTGGTTTGTCGCCCAGGTTTTGAAAGCGAATGCGATACTGGCGCTCCCAGGCTTTGGTGGAACCCAAGATCTTCGGCGCCGCGTTCACTTCACGCACCGGTGCACGTTCCACGCGCATGGTTTCGTCGAGACCGAGTGACACTTCAAACGGCTCTCCCGGGGCAATGTAGTTGATGGCTTGAGCGCCTACGAACGTCCGCGCGACGAACACATTGAGTGTGCCAGCGACGAGTGGATAACTCGCGGGGTTCTTCTGCTTCACCATGCGAAAGACGTAGGGTTCCAAAGACGGAGTGGCCACCCGCGAGATAGCGGCCTGTAGCGTCAAGCTGTCGACGCGAAACCATACGGGCTGTTTGTCTGCTGCAATCGAAGCCTTCTGTTTGAGCTTGAACGAGAACACGCGGCCACCGTCGTCGATGTTGGCGCCGCTCGCCTCACCGCCTCGAGCCGTGCCTGCTTCGAGCTTCGCCTCGCGGCGCTCACTTTGTTGAACTAGCACTTTGCGCTGCGGCTGAATGCTGCCATCGACGATCAGCGGTGCCGCTACGGGTGCTCCCGCATCGAGCGCCGGCTCGGCGGTAGAGAGCAGCACTTCGATGTCTTTCCAGTCTTCGCCCGTCGTTTGTTCGATGAGAACGTTAACGTCGAGCTCGGCTTTGCCTCCTTCTGCAGGCACACGAAGATCGTATTGGGGACGCCAGCTCGCGCCAGGCATGACGTAGCTGAAGGTGAACGCGACTTTCTTCTGATCACCACACGCTGCACGCAGCGTCACCAAGCGCATCTGCCTTTCGCTGGCAAAGAGCGAGAGCTTCTTGTCGAGACGAGAGAGCTTGCGCTCCTCTGCGCGTTGTTCAGTCTGCAGCGCGAGACGTTTGCTCGCAATGGTCTGTCGCTCGATGCGAATGGTCTCGAGGGTTTTCTTCCATTGTTCAATCGGTGGCTTAGGACTGCGCATCTCTTCGTTGGTCGCGCGCGCAAAGTACGTAGCGAGCTTGTCGAGCGTGGCCTCACGTTCATCGAGCGTGCGCAGACCATCACGCACCGCCTCGATCTTGGCAGCGCTCTCCGCGCGTTCTTTGTCGAGCGGCGCGCGATACGGGTCTGTCGATACAGTGCCGCTCGTGAAGTCCGAGTGCAGGCTGGTGAGCTTGGCATCACCCGCGAGCACCACACGGAGCGAGCGTGAATCACTTTGACTCGGAATGGCAGGTAGCTTGGCCTCGGCGGTGCCGTCTTCACACAGCAGGTCGCCCGTGCGCGTGATCTCGGCGCGATCGGCGAACACCGTGGCACGAACGATAGGGGCGCTCACATCAACTGCGCTGAGTAAGAGGAGAGCGATCATCGGGTCCACACTTCCATGTCAGAGGGGCGCGTGAGCTTGTACACGAGCTCGATAGTTTGCGTTTGATTGGCAGCGATGTTGAGCGTCCACACCAGATGCCCACTGTCGGGATTCTTTTCCGCAGGTGGCTGCGAGGCAGACAGCAGCTCGATCTTCAGCTTCTCATTCACGCTCTTCGGTAGCGGCTCGGTGACGCGCAACGTGATACTGCGCCGTTTATAGTTACCAATCTCGATCACCACTTTGTAGGTGGTGGCGTCGTCTTTGCTGAACACACCTTCGGTCACGCTGTTCGGCATCATTTTGCGTGTGATGCGAACATCGTTGTCTGGTCCAAGCGGAAGCAACAGCTTACCTGCCCCGTTCGGCGCGATGGCACTATCGGCGATGAAAGTATCACCTATGTAGATCGCTGCGTTGCCGGTTGGGAGTCCGCGCGCATCGTCGATCGTTGCGACCATAAATGCCTTCAGCTCGATAGCTGGCGTGGCTTCGTACGAGATAGCGGCTTTGAGATCATCCGAGCGAAGCGGCACTTTCACTTCGTTCGCTTGCGCCGGTACGGTCAGACGCAACGGAGAACGCATGAGCACGCCAAAGGCATCGGCCACTTTGCGCGCGGGCTCAGCCAGATTGAGACCACGAACGAGTGGTGCTGGCTCTGCTTTTCCTGATTGAACGAGGTACTGCGCAGAGTACGACGCTTTTGCGTGAGCCCGGTCAGCTGTGGGCACTGCAGCTGGCAAGAGCGCGTACGCTTCTTCTGCGACCTCTGCTGGTTTGGTAGGCTCTGGAGACGGCATCTCGTCCACGTCGTCCATCGCCGCTCCGCCAGGCGTTTTCTCTACAGCACCGGAGCGTGAATCGCGGGCAAAACCAGCGCGGGCCATCAGTGTTTGTTTGCGCTGTTGCAACAGCGACAAACGCGCGCTCGTTTCCGCCGTTTCCGCGCGCAGCAGCGGCGGTGGTGGCGCTTCGAGCTTCGGAGCCACGCCGCGCGGATAGAGCGAACGCGCTTTGAGCACGGGTTCTTTGGCTTCGCCG
>JBIKMD010000990.1:0-2803 GCA_044359465.1 Myxococcota bacterium | reverse complement strand
ATCGATGCGCTCACCGTCGCGAGAACGAACCACGCAATCGGCAGCGAAGCGGCCAAACAACAAGAGATCTTGCTCGCAAATCCAGAGACGCAACGTTACGCGTCACAGCGCGAAGGCGTGCTCGAACACTTCAATCGCAAGTATCTGGAGATGCTGCTGGACCAGTCGAAGGGCAACCTGTCAGAAGCCTCTCGCGTTTCCGGAATTGATCGCTCGAACCTGCGAAGGATGCTCCGCGATCATCAGTTGCGTTGAGAGAAAAAGAGTGCCGGCGGTCGGAATCGAACCGACACGCCCGTGAAGGCGCGGGATTTTGAGTCCCGTGCGTCTACCGATTCCGCCACACCGGCACCGTCGACGAGGGGCGCTGCGTACCAGAAATAGGTTCGCAACATCAAGTGGCTGCTAAGATCAAAATGAATGAACGCCAAGACCATGGTCCGCCGGGTGGGCAGCTATGAGCTGCTGCGTCAGGTGTCAGAAGAAGCGCGGGTGCTCGTCTTTGAAGCGATCTGCGACCGAACGGCCAGGCGTGTTTGGCTCCGTGTCCTAAAAGCTGAGCTGCGTAGCGACGCCAAAGCGCGCATGCAGTTTCACCGTGAAGCACGCGCGCTCATGCAGATAGTGCACCGCAACGTCATCGCGGTGAGCGACTACTCCGGGAAAGACGCAGGCGAACCATTCATTGCGACAGAGATTGTTGACGGGGAAACGCTGGCTGAGCTGATCGCTAAACATGGCGCGCTGCCAGTGGGACCTGCGTTGTTGACCCAGATGGCCAACGCACTCTGCGCCGCGCACAAAGAAGGCATTGTCCACCGCAAGCTGACGCCGGAAAGCTTCTATGTGGAACGCGGCGGACGTGTTGTGCTCGCCGACTTCAGCTTGGTTGGCGGGAACCTAGCAAATCCCAGTGATACCTTCGTCTCCAGCAATACGGCGATCGTCGTGCACTCGGCCTTCGTAGCGCCAGAGGTTCTCAAAGGTGCGCCACCGGACGCCCGCAGCGATTTGTTCTCGCTGGGTACCGTCGCGCTACATGTGTTGCTCGGCGGTCCACCCGAAACGGCAAAAACAGGCGACGCGGTTTCTGGGGAGCTGATGGCGATCATCGCCAAGCTGCGCGCAGTGGACCCGAGTGAGCGCCCGAGCAATGTAGACAAATTAATACATGAATGGAGACACGACCAAAAAGACGCTGAACGAGAGGTTGCCGATTGGTTGTCTCCCAACACGAAAACAGAGACGGTTCAATCCGAACCGAGCGACCCCAAAGCTGCGTTCGTACAGGCCACGCACGGGCGCTACGAGGTGAAAGCGTTGCTCGGCGAGGGTGGCATGGGAAAGGTCTATCGCGCACTCGACCGCAAGCTCGAACGTGATGTGGCGGTCAAACTGATCACGGGCGCTGTAGATGACGAGCAACGCAAGCGCTTTCATCGCGAAGCCCGAGCGATGGGCAAGCTGCGGCATCCGAACATCATTGAGGTACTCGACTATTCCGGAAGCGAAGCACGGGTTCCTTATTTGGTGCTCGAGCTCATCGACGGCGTCACGCTTGGCGATATCATGGCAACAGCCGCGGTACCCGAAGGACCTGCGTTATGCGCGGCGCTCGAGATCTGTCATGCGCTCGAGCGGGTTCACGACGAAGGCTTCGTGCACCGCGATCTCAAGCCCGACAACATCTTCATTGATGCGCTTGGCCGTGTGGTGCTCGCTGACTTTGGCATCGTCCGCGCAGCGATCCCAAAACAAGGCGGCACTTTTCAGGTCATTGGCGCACGCTACAGTTTAGGGACCGCATCGATTGGCAGCCCATACTACGCATCGCCCGAACAAATTTTCGATCCGAACACAGCGGGACCTTCGTCTGACTTATTCTCGTTGGGATCGGTACTTCAGGCGTTGCTTACTCAGACGTTGCCGTTCGAAGCGAAACACGTGGGCGAAGCCTTGTCCAAGCTAACGAGCGGCGAGTTTCGCCCGCTTCCCGCCGGAACGTCGCCTGACATGAAGAAACTCATTGATGACTTGCACGCTCAGGCGCCGGAAAACAGGCCGCAGAGCGCGCACGTCGTCACACGCCGCATCGAAGGAATGCTCGCTGCACGCAAAGTCACTGATACCAAACGAGAGCTGCGTCGTTACCTCGGCCTAGAACAAGACAGCGCACAACAAACCTACGCGCGCGCAAAGGATCGCGGGGAGCGCGCGCAGCGGGAAGCAAAAACGTTGCTGCTACCCCAAGCGAACGCAACCATGCTGATCCCACGGCGCGCGTCACGTTTGCCTTGGGTAATCACGGGAGTGGCACTGGTGCTGGCAATCACGGCCTTCGTCGCATTGTTCTACCGATGAGTGCACATTCAGGATCTGACAACTTTTTACAATCTTTTGACCACGGTCTGACCAGCCCTGAGGCACGTTCTCCTAGAGTCATGAGTAGGAGAACACACACATGAAAGCGCTCACCGCCCTACCCCTGATCTTCGCTGCAACCAGTGCCTACGCCCAAGGCGGCGCACTGAAGTTGCAAGCGGGCTTCGCCAATCCCACGCTGATCGCCGGTAAACCACACACGACCTACTTGAAGATTGCCGTCGAAGGCACGCCACTCGAGGCGTCAAACGCACGCGGACCCATCAACTTGTCTGTCGTCATTGATCGCTCAGGATCGATGGGTGGGGACAAAATCGCACGGGCCAAAGAAGCCGCCATGATGCTGGTTGACAGGCTAGGACCAAACGACATTCTGAGCGTGGTGGCGTATGACGATTCTGTCACTACCCTAGTACCTGCC
>JBIKMD010000989.1:0-2806 GCA_044359465.1 Myxococcota bacterium | reverse complement strand
TGACAGCCACACTTGAGCGCGCCGAACTTGGACATGGGATCTGACAGCGCGTCGACCATGTCCGAAAACGGGCCCATCGCAGACAGGGGGAACCAATCGCGGAGTGGCTCGGTGAGCCCGGTCTGCTTCTTCACGTCGTGCGCGAGGTGAGACAGCGTGTAGCGCTGTTTTTGGCGATCTTCATCGCTGATGTCTTCATCACGACCGGTGAACGACACGGGCTGGAACGAGACCACCGTGATCTTGTCTGCGTTCTCAATGGCGAACTCGATGATCGGTCCGACTTGATGGTTGTTCACACCGTTGACAATGGTGACGACGAGGACCACGTCGATCCCTGCCGCATGCAGATTCTCGATGGCGCGAAGCTTCACGTCAAAGAGATTGCCGATCTTGCGGTGGATGTTGTTCTCGTTGCCAATGCCGTCGAACTGCAAGTACGCGAGGCGAAGACCGGCCGCCTTCGCCTTTTTGGCGAACTCTGGGTCTTCCGCAAATGCGATGCCGTTGGTCGCGCACTGTACGCAGAAGTAACCCACGTCTTTGCTGTACTTGATCGCGTCGAAGAAGAACGGCGACAGCGTGGGCTCTCCGCCTGAAAACTGCACGCTCATTTGGCGACGCGGCGAAATGTCGATCGATTGATCGAGGATGCTCTTGATGTCTGGCCAGGTGAGCTCGTGCACGTAGCCCACTTGGTTTGCGTCCATGAAACAGGGGTCGCACATCATGTTGCAGCGGTTGGTCAGATCGACCGTGAGCACCGAGCCGCGCCCGTATTGAATCGAGCTAGTGCCGTGTTCGCGTAGTTTGGTTTTGACGCCCTTGAAATCGTAGCCAGGAAACAGACCTTCAATCCGGCCCATGAACGCTGGGTCGATCGACATGATGTCGGAGAAGTGACCGTGTTTTGGACAGTCCTTTTCCATCAGCAACTGACCGTCACGCTCGAGAATCTTGGCGCGCACTTCACCGGGATTGCCAGCGATGAGATCCTTGACATCCATGCGGCCCGAGAGGAGCTCGTCGCGCACTTCTTTGACGCAGCGTGGGCAGAGCGAATCGGTTTCACGCGGCCAACCGAGTGGCGGACCTTGTTTGTCTTTGCTTTTGGTGGGCTTTGCGGGAGCCCAGGCAGCCTGCGGAAGCTCGTTCTGAAAGCGCTTCTGCAGCTCTTGAACGACCGGCCAGGCGATACGGGCAGTCTTGTGGATCGCTTTGTCGACGAAGCTGTTGATGTCCATCAGTGTTGGGTTCCTCGGCCGGCCGTCCTAGCAAACGACAAAGGCGATCGCAATTTGGACCGAACGCTTTGTCTGGTCATTCTCGCGCCATTACCGGGCCTAAAGCTATTGAATATATCAAGAAGGGCTGACTCTAATACCTTTCACTTACGCGTTCGGCACGCGAAATTTGGTGGCGCGCTTGCGCTCCCGACGCTCGCGCTTCACGCTTTGTAGCCGGCTCCCGCCTTCAGTGCGGCGGTGCACAACAGAAGCCTCGCGAGCTCGCCGCGCTGGGAGTGGCACGGGGTGCCGCACATGAGGCGGCCTCCTAGTGCGTCGCACCACCGCATCCCTCGCGCTGGAGCACTGCTGAGCTGATGGCGCGATCCGTGGCGCTATTAGGCCTAAACCTTCTTCACAAAGCGCGCTTTGAGCGCGATTGCGATGCCGTCGATCTTGCAATCTATCTCGTGGTCGCCGTCCACTAAGCGAATGTTTTTCGCTTTGGTGCCCTGCTTCAAAACTTCTGAGCCACCGAGCTTCAGATCTTTGACGAGCGCCACTGTGTCGCCGTCGTGAAGCGTCACACCGTTGGCATCTTTCACTACGCGCGGCGCGTCGACTGCGGCCACAGGCGTCGCCGGCCACTCATGACCGCAAGTGCTGCACTCGAAGCGATCGGCGTGCGCAATCACCTCTTCCAGCGAACAAACGGGGCAGGCGGGTTTGGACATCTCAGTTTTTCTTGGCCGCTTTGCGTTCGATGCGAGCGGCAGAGGCATCCATCACGCGGCGGGCGCGCGCATCCGGTTCGGCACGAGAGGCGCGAATAAAATAACCCCGCGCCGCTTGGAGATCATTCTCGAGCTCCGCAATTTGGCCAAGACCGAACAAGCTGAGCGCCAGAGTCTCACGCGTCAGCTCCGACGCCCGCTGGTAGGCCTCTTTGGCCTTAGGAAGGTCGCCACGAAGAAAATGCACATCGCCCAAATCGTGGTGCGCGGCGCCTCGCGACGGTTCGAGCTGCACCGCTTTTTCGAGCGCTTTGGCCGCCTGCGGCAGACGCGTTTCGGCATACTGGGTGATGAGCAGTGCGCCGAGCGCATGTTGCGCAGCGGCGTGGGTAGGGGCGAGCTCGACGATGTCTTCGAGCTCCACCAAGTCCGTCCCAGCCTTGCGCAAGCGATCCTCGACTTCCGAGCTGGACAATCCGCCGTATGGCACGAACCAGCGTTCGAGCGAGGCGTCGATGCGAAGGAGCAGATCGTAGAGCCCACTGGCGCGTTCGCGTAGCACCTGGGCGCGAGGCAAAAAACGCCACGCTTCGCGCAGCGACGGATCGAGAGGCCGATCCGTACTGACCTTTTGCATGGCGCTGAGCGCCTCATCGACCCACGCGGCGTCGATTTTGTCTTGCTGGTACACCTTGCGCGCATCTTCGATCATATGCGCCAAGTGGCGTGCTTCGAGAACACTCTGCAGCTCACGCAGCGGGCCTTGTTTGCCATCGATCGTATATTGACGCCCCGCCGGGTCGAGCGAGACTTCAACTCCGCGTTTGTCGCTCGCACCATACGTCG
>JBIKMD010000988.1:0-2808 GCA_044359465.1 Myxococcota bacterium | reverse complement strand
AGTGATCACGAAGTTGTAGCCACTCGAGCTTAGTGGCCGGCAATGATTGTGCTGGATGCAAACGAAGGGTCGTCATGGGCGGTCCTTTTGGTTTGATGCAGTGCGCGAGCGTCAATACGGCAGCGGCAAGAACCACGCGCTGACAAGTCTTCAGGGTCTTGTCCGCTAGCGCGACCAGCGTCACCGTTGTGCTTTCGCCGCGCGTGATTTCGATGTGATGGATCATCGCCGCAGATCTCCTTGGAACGCCTGCGCCATCGCGCGTGTGGTTGAACTAAGCAAGCATGTCACCAATTCAAGGGGAGGCTTCCAAACGTCGAGTCCATCGAAGGCGGTTCATCTTCTGCGCTCGTCATTGAGCGCTTGCTAACGCTCTTTCATTTTTTTCTTCGCTCTCCTCGTCAATGCGAGGGATCCTCGGCGCGCCGTGCGACAAACGTCATATCGTTCATCGTTTTTCGCCTGCTACGCGCCCCGACGAGCCAGATACAGCGGGGAAAACATGACTAAATCTATCGCCGTTTCGTTCTTCTTCTTGTGCGCAGCCTGCGGCGATCACAACTCACATTTCTTACAGCCTGCAGAGGACAATTCCGTTGTCATCGGCCACGGACTGAAGACTGCAAGCACCGTGGTGCTCGGAGGTCCGCAAGGTGGCGGGGAGCAGGGCGATCTCGCTTGGGACGGTGCAACGCCGCACGTTGCCTACGTCGATCAGGCATCGAACGTCGTTCGTCACGCTTACCGTGATGCGCAAGGCTGGCACACTGAGTTGGTCGATCCGGATTTCCACATACGCTCCACTCCAAACTATCCTGGCCACAAAGATGATGCGATCGTTGCAACCGGCCCACAGATGATCGTCGGGCCGCAAGGTCAGCTTGGAATCGTGTACGCGCGCGAGCTTGCGGTCCCTAACGCACAGGGGGTGTTGCGCGAGCTGCGTTACGCGGGCAAATCGCAGGGGCAGTGGTTGGTCACAACGATCGTGCAAGAGACAGACGTCTTGGAGCGACATCGGCTGGGAGACGCGCTCATTGACGCCCAAGGCACGCCGTACGTTGGTGTGATCGCAGGTGTTTCGACCGCAACGCGTCTCGTCAAGCTGTGGTCGCTCACACAAGGCTCCTGGAGCAGCGATGCGCTCGCTTCAATCCCGAGCGAAGGGCTAAACAACCTCTTGTTGCGACTCGATCCCGCGGGACAAATCTACGTCATCACCAACCATTCGAAGCTTCAGTCATCGTGGACGCAGGTCGCGCGGAAGGTGAATCATGTGTGGAGCCACACGGAGGCCCCATTTATAGGCGTTATCGACGCGAGCGTCGAGGCCAACGGCGAAGTCAAATTGCTCGGCCGTGATCCAAACACCAAGAGGTGGGCGCGGATGACTGGCACCGCGCTTTTTTGGTCAACGGATCTACTCCCTGATCTCGAGTTCAACCAGAAGTTCCGTGCCGCGTACGAGCTGAGCACCGGTGTACCGCGAGCGCGTGTGTTCCGTTATTCAGAGGGCTCTTTAGGCTTCCATCATCTCGCGGTGGGTGTCAGCACACTCAGTGGTCCTGCGGGGAACTGGGTTTGGGCGCATGCGTTCGTCCGATATTCAATTACCCAAGGCAATCCGATAGACGCCGTGTGGGACACTAGCTGGACACCGCCCATTCCAGAGATCGATCCCGAAGGTCATCCTGTTTTCATCAACGCGCCGCCTGCCGGCACCGCAGGACTCGCCTGGGTGAGCTATCCCGCATTCCCGAACGAAGGCCAAAATATCGAAACCATTGATTTGCGCGTGAGGACCTCCGACCCGCTCACGTTTTATCGCGACGAACAGGGCGATGCACACACAGCCTTTCTCTACGGACCAGATACGGAAGGTCATCAAAAGGTGGTGGTGACCGACGAATACAACGGCGTGTGGACGCACGAGGCGTTGCCTTTTGTCGTAGAACGTCCAGGCATAGGCGTCGCTCAAACATTCGTAGGCGCAGCGCGCGGGCCGGATGGAACAACGTGGGTCCTTTATCGGGTCAACTATGACGAGCTCTCCGTCTGGACACGTACAAACGGTGTCTGGAGCGAACGGACCCTAAACGCACCTGGCTTGTTTGGCCTCGAGTCAGTGCGTGACTGCGCCGTCGATTCGCAAGGCAACCCGCATCTCTTGATGAGCCGACCGAATAGTTTGCACCACGTCATTTGGACCCAAGGCGCGGCTCTGCAAACCCTCGTGCAGGCGTGGACTCAACCATCGAGCTCATGGGTGGATCCCAAGGCGCATTTGTTGATCGATGCGGCTGACGTTGTTCACGTTGCCTGGTGGCGTCATGACGAACGCATTCGTTATGGCCGCTTGAACGCTTCCAGTTGGCAGATCGCAGAGCTTAGCTCGGGTGCCGCAAGTAGCAGCATTGCTTTCGAGCTCGATTCTACCCAGCGACCTTGTGTCTTTCTCAGTGACAGTCATCAACTTAAAATTCAGTGCATCGGCAGCCAGAGTATCGATGTGACGATGCTCGGGTCAGAGCCGGACGCCGCCCCGTTTGGTTTGGGCCTAGATGCGAACGGGAACTATCGTGCTGTGTATGCAAAGACATTGCCCCAAAGTAACCTGCAACGAGACGTCGAGTATTTCGAAGTATCCGGTGTGCTTGGGCAGAACGCGAGCCAAACAATCAAGGATTCGGTGCAAGGCTTCGGCCGGCGCGACCAGATCTTCACTCCGCCTCTTTTTGCGCTCGGCCCAAATGGGTCGAGCAGCTATGTGTGGCGCAACGCGGCGACACAAGTCATCAGCGTCGGCAC
>JBIKMD010000987.1:0-2810 GCA_044359465.1 Myxococcota bacterium | reverse complement strand
ACAAAGTTCTCTCTGGGGAGAGAAACGGTAGAACGCCCGCGGCGCACCCAAAGTACGCCGCGGGCGTTTTCATTTCTGCGTTGGGCGTCAGAAAGGGTGCGTGTCACAGCCCTGCTGGCTACACTCGATGCCGACCATTTGAGGAGACCACCGTGAAAGTCGATCCCAAGAGCATCCAGGTTCGCCGCGATAAAGCCCTCCGCACTGAGCTTGGTGAGGACTTTGGCGTCAAAAAAGCCATCCAACGCATTCGCGAGCTGCGCGGAGGCAAGGGGTATGCGTACCGCCGTAGTTTGCTCAGCTCCGCGCTTCGTTTGACACGCTCGATGTCGCCCGAGATCGCTGACACGCTGAACCAATGCAAAGAAGTGATCGGCTACGACGCGCCGGTTGAGCTCTTCGTCACCAACGAACCGGTCTACAACGCCACCTGCTACCGCGAGCAAGGTGGGCCCACTATCCTCACTGTTTCGAGCCGATTGCTCGAATCGTTCACGCCCGCCGAGCTCAAATTCGTGATTGGGCATGAGCTAGGCCACGCCGTGCTCGACCACTACGGCCTACCCATGCCGATCGTTGCGACGCTGGAAGAAATGGGCATTCCCTTTGTGCAGCGTCACGTGTCGCTCAAACTGTACGCCTGGTGCCGCGCGGCAGAGCTCTCTGCCGATCGGATCGGCCTCATCTGCGCGCAAGATGCGGAAGCCGCGGCGAGTGGTTTCTTCAAGCTCGCGAGCGGCATGTCGAGCTCACGTGTCAAAGCGGATCTGGCGACCTTCGCCAAACAAGTCGAGTCACTCGCCACAGCACCAGAGGCCCGTGACAAGCTGCGGGACGACGACACTTATCTCGATTGTTTTACGACCCATCCATACAATCCGGTACGCGTGCGGGCCTGCTGGGCGTTTTCGCGCACTGGCGAGTACTTGAAATCACTCGGCAAGCCCACTGACGGCGCCATGACCCTCGATGACGTCGAGAAGATCATCGAGGACGACATGAGCGTGATGGAGCCGACCTACCTGCAAGAGAAGAACGAGAAGTCGGACATCCTACGGCGCTTGCTCTACACGGGTGGCATTGCCGTGGCAGCCGCCTTTGGCGGCGTAGAAGCAACCGAGCTGGAAGCGCTCGGGAAGCTACTCGGCTCGGACTTCGCCGAAGCGCCCAAAGACATTCAACAAACGATTGGTGACTTAGACGCGCGTATCAAAGCGGCGCTCGATGTTCCGCTCATCGCGCGGGCCCAGCTCGTCCAGCATCTCACGATCATTGCTGCAGCGGACGGCAAGGTGCAAGACGAAGAGATGAACGTCATGGAGCATATCGCGGCGGGGCTTGGCGTAGACAACTACGTCATTCATCAGACGATCCGCGGCGCCATGCATCCTATTGATTGATTGAGCTACCGCTTCGCTACTTGAGCTCAGGTTGATTGATTGAGCTACCGCTCCGCTACTTGAGCTCAGGTTGATTGATTGAGCTACCGCTCCGCTAAGCTCTCATTGGATTCTAACGCTGACGCAAACGCTGACGCAAACGCTGGACCCTGACGCTGTCGCGTACCCGTACGAGACACACCCGGTAGACTTCGCACGTCAGCGGAATTGCGTTTGCGTTTGCGGCCCAGCTAGAAAAACGTACCGAGCAACGTCGCCGCGGCCCACTGCGTAGCACGCGCGAACGCTGATTGCGCATCGAGCTGCGCAAGCGTAACACCGTCCGCCTCCTGAAGCCCAGACTCGAAGCGCAGCTCGAGCAGACGCGCCATGGCGCTGTTACGCATGCAGGCAACCGCTTCAGTATCATGCCGCGAGGCGCGGTGGTTGAGATTGGCCGACCCGACAATCGAATAGCGACCGTCGAATGCAAATGTCTTGCTGTGCAACGTGCCACCACGCTTCTCGTAGATAGCAACACCAGCCTCTAGCAGATCGCGATAGAAGTACCGTGCAACGGTCTGCGACAGCGGCAAATCATTGGTCGTGGGGCTGTTCGTCAGAATACGAACGTCAACACCGCGGGCGCGCGCATCTATCAATGCGGCTCGTATTGCAGGCGTAGGCGCAAAGTATGCGGTCTCTATCGTAATGCTGCGCACCGCCGAAGTGATGGCGTACCACAAGGTGTCTTCAACATAGTTGTTGCCCGCGCTAGGATTGTTGCCGACGAAGCGGACGTCACTGCCATTTGGACGCGGTAAAGACACGCGCGACAAGATCGCGTCGATTTCGGTCTCGAGCAGTGATGGCCCAACGAGGCTCCAGTTGCTCGCAAACTCGAGCTCGAAGTCTCGCAAGACCGGGCCAGAGATCAGCACGTCGGTATCGCGCCAAGGCGCTTCTGCCTGAGGCCCTCTGCTGCGGACGAGCTTCGAGGAACCACCAAAGGCATACTCGTTCGCGATGTTCATACCACCCGCGATCGCCTGCTCGGAATCGACCATGAGCAGCTTCTGATGCCAGCGCGAGTTCAAGGTCCATGGTTGTTTGGATAGCTCCCCATACGCCCGAACCTCGCAACCAGCGGCACGCATCATGTCGAAGAGCGCTGCACCGCTACGTCCGGTGCCGAGCGCGTCATAGATGACGCGTACGCGTACCCCGCGGCGAGCCGCGTCACACAGAAGTTTTGCGGTTTCCCTACCCGTGTCGTCATCCGAGAAGATGAAGGTCTGCAGGTGAATCGTTTGTTTGGCGTTCTCAATGAGCTGCTTGCGCGCGGCGAAGCTATCGACCCCGTCGAACAAGGGCTCAATGGAATTTCCGGATTTGACCTGCGAACCGGTGGCTTCGTCCAGCGCCGTTTCG
>JBIKMD010000985.1:0-2813 GCA_044359465.1 Myxococcota bacterium | reverse complement strand
CCAGAGATCGCCGGGCCCCGGCCAGTACGCGCCGCCATCCACGGTTCCTCGATCGCAGAGCACCAATGCGGCGTTTTGCTTTTCGGCGAGCGCTTCGAGCTCGCGTTGAACGAAGTACACCGCGCGCTGGCTCGCCTGTCGCGTCGATGGATCAGGACCGCGTGGAAAGCCTCCGCTGAAAAGAATTCCGGCCGACTCAGGCAGCACGACCACGTGCTTGCAGAAGCTCTGCCTCACCAGCTCGAGCACTGCCGTTTTCCCTGCGCCCGGGCCGCCGGTGAGCACGATGCGACGAGGCGTGTGTGAACGATCGCAATGGCACCTCTTCATCGTCGACTCCATACTCGCCGCGCGAGCTTCAGCAGCTCCAAGACCGAAACCGGAACGAACGCGATTCCAAGCGCCACCAGCCCATCGCTCAGGCCGAGCGGTGAGACGCCGAACAACCGCTGCGTGAACGAAAGCTGCTGCACCGCGATCTGCAGCGATAATGTGACGACCACCACAGCGAGCAAACGCAAGTTCGTGAACGCGCCGACTTCCCACAGGAGCTTTGTCTGGCTCCGCGCCGCGAACGCTCGCAGCACTTCGGAGAAAACGAGAACGAAAAACGCCAGGCTGCGTGCTTCGTCTAGGTCGCGTTCGCGCAACGCCCAGAAAAAGACGCCGAGCACGAGCGCCGCTTCCAGCAGGCCCGTGAGCGCAATCGCGAGCCACTGCTTCTTGCCGAGCATCGGCTCGTTCGGCGCACGGGGCGGCGTTTGCATCAGCTCCTCGTTCACTGGATCCGAAACGAGCGCGAGCGCAGGCAGGCCATCGGTGACCAGGTTGATCCAAAGTAGATGCAGTGGAAGCAAGGGCGTAGGGAGCCCAGCGGCCGCAGCGATGAGCATCACTGCCAGCTCGGCTGCGTTTCCGGTGAGCAAGTACACGAGCGTCTTGCGAATGTTCTCGAAGATGCCGCGCCCCTCGCGCACGCCGGCGACGATGCTCGCGAAGTTGTCGTCGGTGAGGATCACATCCGACGCTTCGCGGGTCACCTCCGTGCCGGTGCCCATCGCGATGCCGATGCTCGCTTCGCGCAGCGCCGGCGCGTCGTTGACGCCGTCGCCGGTCATCGCGACGACTGCGCCGAGCTGTTTCCACTGCCGTACGATTTGCAGCTTCTGTTCCGGCGTCGCACGCGCATGCACGACTTCACTCGGGGTGTCGGCCGGGGTGAGGATACCGAGCTCTCGAGCGATGGCTTGCGCGGTGAGCGGGTGATCGCCCGTGATCATCACGGTCTTCACGCCGGCGGCGCGCGCCTCCTTCACCGCGGCGATCGCCTCGGTACGCGGTGGATCGGCAATTCCGACGAGGCCGATGAGGGTCAACCCGTCCTCGTTTGCACCGGTCCCGGTCGCTACCGCGAGCACGCGCAGACCACGCTCTGCCATCTGCGCGTTAGCGGTGCGCGCCGAGGCGCCGTCGTGATCGCAGCGCTCGAGCACGCGCTCGACAGCGCCTTTCACATAGAGAACGCCGTCTTTGCGCCGGATCGACATGCGCTTTCGCTCCGCGTCGAAAGGATTTTCAGCGGCGCGCGGACGCTGCCGTTCGATGTCGGCGCGTCTGACAGAACGCTCCGCGGCGGCGATCAAGATCGCGAGCTCCGTTGGGTCGCCGGTCCCGCCGCGTTCGTCTGCAGACAGCTCCGCGTCGCAACAAGCCGCCGCAGCGTCGAGCAGGCGCAAGTGATCGTCGCCCCATAGCTCTCGCACGCGCATGACACCGGTTGTGAGCGTGCCCGTCTTATCGGTGCAGATGACCGTGGTCGAGCCAAGCGTTTCGACGGCCGGAAGTTTGCGCACGAGCACATGACGCGACGCCATGCGCTGTACGCCGAGCGCGAGCGCAATCGTGACGATCGCGGGTAAGCCTTCGGGAACGGCAGCGACCGCGAGCGACACCGCCGAAATCAAGACATCGAGCCAGGGGCGCTGATGCAGAAGCCCGAGCAGAGCAACGAGAACGACGATTCCGAGGCACGCGTAGAGCAGCATCTGGCTCACGCGCTCCAGCCGACGTTGTAGAGGGGTCGTTTCATCCGTCGTCGTCGTCAGCAAGTGCGCGATCTTTCCGAGCTCGGTTCGCATGCCGGTCGCTTCGACGAGAGCGCGAGCAACACCGCCGACGACGGCCGTGCCCATGAATACGGTGTTCGGCCGATCGACTGGACCGCTCGTTGCGTTTGCTGGGTTTTCACCGACCGTCTTTTCAACGGGCATACTCTCGCCGGTGAGGGGCGCTTCGTTGGTCAGCAGATTGTGCGCTTCGAGAAGACGCGCGTCCGCTGCGATCACGTCTCCCGCTTCGAGCAGCAGCACGTCGCCGCGAACGATCTGCGAAGAAGGCACAACGGTCGCCATACCATTGCGCAAGACCCGGGCGCGGGCCGCGGTCATCGAGCGCAACGCCTGCACAGCGCGCTCTGCCCTGTACTCTTGCACGAAGCCGACGACGGCATTGATGACGATGATTGCGGCGATGGCGATCGCATCTGCGACTTCTCCGAGCACCGCGGACAGCACGGTGGCACCGAGCAGCAGCAAGACGAGTGGGCTTTTGAACTGAGCGAGCAACAAGACCCACACGGACGGCGGTGGGGCTTGGGTGATCTCGTTGGGACCGTCAGTGGCGAGGCGGCGAGCAGCGTCCGCCTCTGTCAAACCTCGCGGAGGATCATCGATTGAGGAGCGAGCGGCGTGAAGCATGGCCAAGACTGTGTGCAAGGCGCACGCCCAGCTGGGATCACGACAAGTTTGTTACCG
>JBIKMD010000986.1:0-2813 GCA_044359465.1 Myxococcota bacterium | reverse complement strand
CTGTATCGCGCGCCAGCGAGCAAACCTACAGCTTACGAGAAGTTGGAGCTGCCTGTGGGTGTGATTGCCAACCTAGAGTTCGACCACAAAGGCGAGCGCTTAGGTGCGACCATCACGTCGACGGACAGCGCCAGCGATGTTTACGTCGTCACCATGGCGAACAAGAAGGTGGAGCGTTGGACGGAAAGCGAAGTCGGCGGGCTCAATCCTAAAGCTTTCGTCACGCCAACCTTGATCACCTACAAGAGCTTTGATGGCCGCGAGATTCCCGCTTGGTTCTACAAGCCGAAGAACGCTGCGGGTCCCGTTCCTGTGGTCATCGCGATCCACGGCGGCCCAGAAGCGCAGTCCAGACCCGACTTCAATCCAGCACAACACTACTGGGTAAACGAGCTCGGACTTGCCGTTTTGATCCCAAACGTGCGCGGCTCGGCTGGTTACGGCAAGACCTACCTCACGCTCGACAACGCCGAGAAACGCGAAGATTCGGTCAAAGACATTGGCGCCCTACTCGATTGGATTGGCACGCAACCAGCGCTCGATCAAAAGCGCGTCGCGGTCATTGGCGGGTCTTATGGTGGGTTCATGGTGCTCGCATCGCTCGCCATGTTTCCCGAGCGCATTGCCTGCGGCGTTGACGTCGTTGGCATCAGCAACTTCGTCACCTTTTTAGAGAAAACCGAGGCGTACCGTCGTGACCTGCGGCGCGTGGAGTACGGAGACGAACGTGATCCCAAAATGCGCGAGCTCCTCGAAAAAATCTCACCGACGACGAACGCGAAGAAGATCACCTCGCCGTTGTTCATCGTTCAAGGAAAGAACGATCCACGTGTGCCACTCAACGAAGCGGAGCAGATGGTCAAAACCGTTCGCGGGCAAGGCAAACGCGTGTGGTATCTGATGGCCAAAGACGAAGGTCACGGGTTCCAAAAGAAGACCAACCGAGACGTGTACATGCAAAGCACGGCGTTGTTCTTCGAACGCTACCTGTTACAAAAACCGTGATCTGCTAAGCTTCAATTGCATGACGACGATCAAACCGCCGCAGCCACCGAGCGTTCGCGCGCTTGAAGAGGTCCGAGCGCCAGAGGGCGTAGGGGAACCTGCGGGGACGACGCGTGCACAAGCGCCACCTGATGCACCTCTCGCCCCCGTTCAAAGCGGCGCATCGACGGGCGTAGCGGCGCCTCCTCCCGAAGCGAAAAGCGAGGCTCTGCAATCCATCGGCTCGCTCACCAAGAGCGAATTTTTTGGCAAAGGCGCCAAGGTGCAACCGCTTCGCGCGGGCGTACAAGCGCTGGACGGCCCTCAAGACAAAGACGTGCTCGCGCAAGATCTCAATGTACTGCTGGCGGACGTCGCGGCCGAGGATCCGGGCAAACGCGCGGCCATTGATGCGCTTCTGCAGAACTACCCTGGCGGTGCAGACGCACTCAAGGGTGTGGAATGAGCGTCTCGGTAGGCTTTAAGCAGCCGCTCAAAGGCGAAGACAAAACCGCGCCGGTCTCCGCCGAAGAGCGCAAGCAGAAACAGATCGATGCGCTCGCGCAACGCGCCACTTTTGAATTTCGCCGCGGTCAATTCGAGCGCGCGCGCATGCTTGGAAAATACTTACACGATGTAGAGCGTGCGCCCGAAGGCACCAAAATTTTGGCCATCGCTTCGCACCAACTCGGTGATGAAGATGCGGCTTGGCTACACTACCCTGCTGCACTCGAAGCCTATCCGGCTGACCTCAACGTCATTGTTGGTTTTGCGGAGCTCTGCCTGAATCGCATCGAGCTCACGCGCGCTCGCGAATTACTAGAACGCGCGCTCGAGCTTGATCCTGAAGCGCGCCATCCCTCCGGCGCCAAAGCAAGGCTGCTCATTCTGCGCGCCGAAAAAAACGGCAAATAGCCCGCGTCGTTTCACGTTCTAGCTGCTTAGCACTCTCGGACAAATGGCTTGGTGTTGGATCACCGCGGCTCCAAGCGAGTGTTAAAACTGTCACTGGAGGAAGTGACACCATGGTGAAACATTCATTTGCGATGATCTGTTTGTTGAGCGCGGCCTGCGCGCCCAGCAGTCCGTCAACGGTCAAGCTCGGAAGTGGCTGCACATCGAACGACGAATGCGTGAGCGGCGCCGTCTGCACGAACGGCACGTGTCAATCGCCCGCGTCCGGTGCGCCAACCATCACGAGCGTGACGGGAGACAGCACTGCGCAAGCGGGGCGCATTCAATCGGGCCTGGTCATCACCGGCAGCAACTTGGCAACGGCATCCGTCGTTCGTTTGCTCGACGCAGCAGGGACGACGCTCGGCGACCTGGTCATTGGGACCGCGTCGGCATCGACGGTGACCGCTAGCATTCCCATGGGCGTCGCGAGCCTGATCACCGGAGCAAACGGTGCCTCGTTGACCTTGGAGCTTCTGACCTCGAGCGGCGCTGCACGTCAGGCAGTACAAATTCTCAAGGGAGAGACTGGGGCCGCGGGCGCTGCGGGAGCCCCTGGCGCAACAGGTGCGACTGGGCCAGCAGGTGCACCGGGCCCGCAAGGTCCTGCGGGGCCAGCTAGCGGGTCCGTCGGCCCAACGGGTCCGCAGGGAGCTCCCGGCGCAGCTGGTTCTGCAGGCGCTACTGGTCCAGCAGGTGCCCCAGGCGCGCAAGGCCCCATAGGTCCCACGGGACCCGCCGCCGCCGCGCCCCTGGTTCTCTCGTCAAACTCGGTGCAAACCACACCGCAACTCTCGCTCGTAGAAACCGAGATGAGTGACTACGCGCGTATCAATTTTTCGAGCACCTCTGGCGGCGCCTACTGGGCGCTGGCA
>JBIKMD010000984.1:0-2820 GCA_044359465.1 Myxococcota bacterium | reverse complement strand
AGGTCACCCTCGCGAATGACGTCTTGGTACCATTGCGCATAGTCCTCGGCTCGGGACGTGATTTTTCCTTGTTCCATGCGCGGGCGTGTAGGGCCGCAAGCTCGCAGCGGTCAAGGATCGAGGGCAGGGGGAATAGGCTCCCCCGCTCTGCTGTTGAGCGCTTGCGCGAGTTAGGGTAGCTGCGGCAGCGCTACAACTCCTGGGAGCGTATAAATGTCTCGTGAAATCCAAGCGTTGAGCGAACTAGTTCAACGCGAAAGTGTGTTCGTTGATAAGCTGACGAGCGAAGTGTCGCGCGTCATTGTGGGCCAGAAGGGGATGATTGAACGCATCCTCATTGGCATCCTGTCTGGCGGTCACGTGCTGCTCGAAGGTGTGCCTGGTCTGGCGAAGACCACCGCAATCAAGGCCGTCTCTGACGCGTTGGCCCTGAGCTTTGCGCGCCTGCAGTTCACGCCTGACCTGCTGCCTGCCGATCTCATTGGTACGACCATCTACAGCCCGCAGCGCGGCGATTTTTCGGTCAAAAAAGGTCCGATTTTTGCGAACTTGGTGCTGGCAGACGAAATCAACCGCGCACCCGCCAAGGTGCAGTCTGCGCTGCTCGAGGCCATGCAGGAGCGCCGCGTCACCATTGGCGACACGACGCACAAGCTGCCAGATCCCTTCCTAGTGCTCGCAACACAAAACCCCATCGAGCAAGAAGGCACCTATCCGCTTCCGGAAGCGCAGCTCGATCGTTTCATGCTCAAGGTCGTCGTGACCTATCCAACCATGGCGGAAGAGCGTGAGATCTTGGAGCGCATGACCGGCGTCGAGCAAGCACAGATCAGCCGCGTCATTACGCCTGAAGACATCGTCAACGCGCGCCTAGTGGTGAAGCAGATTTACATGGACGAGAAGGTCAAGGACTACATCTTGAACCTCGTTCACGCGACGCGCGATCCGGAACGCTTCCGCATCAAAGATCTCAAACGCCTCATTCAATACGGTGCCTCGCCACGTGCGACGTTGTCGCTCACCCTTGCGGCAAAGGCGCATGCGTTCTTGCGTCACCGCGGGTTCGTCACGCCAGAAGACGTGAAAAACGTGGGCATGGATGTGATGCGTCACCGCGTGCTGCTGACCTATGAAGCAGAGGCGGAAGAAATTTCGTCTGAGGACATCGTGCAACGCGTCTTTGACAGCGTGGAAATCCCCTAATGCTCTCGCGTGAGGTGTTAGCGAAGGTTCGCCGCATCGAGATCGGCACCCGCAAAAAAGTCGGGTCGCTGTTTGCGGGCAACTATACGTCTATCTTCCGCGGGCAAGGCATGACCTTCTCCGAGGTGCGGCCGTACCAACCGGGCGACGACGTGCGGCGTATCGATTGGAACGTCTCCGCACGTTCGCGCGACATCTACATCAAGCAGTTCACGGAAGAACGCGAGCTAACAATCTGTTTGGTTGTCGACGTGAGTGCGTCGCAGCGTTTTGGCTCGCAGAAGAGCGAAAAACTGCAGCTCGCAGCGGAGCTCGCGGCGTTGTTTGCGTTTGCGGCGATCAAACACAATGATCGTGTAGCGCTCATTGCCTTCTCGGATCGGATTGAACACTTCGTGCCCCCTAAAAAGGGGCGCCTGCATGTGCTCCGCTTGATCAGCGACATCATTGGCGTGAAGCCGGCAGGCCAAGGCACGAGCTGGCAGTCCGCGCTCAACATGGCCGAGAGCGTGCTCAAGCGCAAAAGCGTCGTGATCTTTATTTCTGACTTTGTTGGGATGCCTGATTCGTCGAAGCTTCGCGTCTTTGCGCAGCGGCACGATGTCATTCCTGTCTGGCTGACGGACCCCATGGAAAAAGAGCTGCCGAACGTGGGGTTTGTGTGGATGAAAGATCCCGAGACGGGTGAAACGCGGCTGATCGACACGGCTTCGAAACAAGTGCGCAGTGCCTATGCTGAGCGCGTGCGCCTCGAGCATCGGCAAGTGAAACAAACATTCCAGCGCGCTGGCATCATGCCTGTCGAAATCGTCAACGGCACCGATTATACCAAGGCGCTGCTTGGCTTTTTCCGCATGCGCGCGCGGCGGGGTTAAGACGTGAATTGGATGCAAACGCTGACGCAAACGCAAACGGGGCGCGCTGACGCGAACGTGGACGCGTTCGGCGCGCGTGTTCGTCCGGGTACGCGTTTGCGACAGGGGCTGGCGTTTGTGTTTGCGTTTGCGTCAGCGTTTGTGACGCAAGTGGCGCAGGCCGAGCTCATGACGCCGCCGACGATCACGTCTGCGCTTGATCGCAAAGAAGCTCACGCTGGCGACGTTGTGCATTTGAACGTCACCATCAAACACGCGGAGGCGGACGCCTTCGAGTTTCCGGCGGAAGTCTCCTTTGGTGCTTTTGATCTCATCGACAAAGCGGCGACGCAAAAAGTCGATGGCCCCATGATTACGGAAGAGCTCGTGTTCAAGCTCGCGAGCTACGATGTGGGCGAACAGAGTGTGCCTGCAGTCGCGTTTCGTGTGGGCGGTGCCAACTTCAGTACTGAAGTGCAGCAAGTCGTCATCAAGAGTGTGATCGAAGAAGAGCAGGTCGAACGCCAAGCGGCCCAGCCAGCGAACGTCAAAACGCCGCCGGCGGAACCAGAGACCCGCAAACCAGATGGAGACCCGCTCAAGGTCTACGAGCGCATCTACTGGCCGTTTTATCTGCTCGGCGGGGCACTCCTCGCGGCTGCGCTGTACTTGGCATTCAAGCGCTATCGGCGCAGCGGTACGGTGGAAGACGTCATTGCTCAGACGCAGATCCCAGCGCACAAGGCCGCGCTCATGCTGCTCC
>JBIKMD010000983.1:0-2826 GCA_044359465.1 Myxococcota bacterium | reverse complement strand
CCTTTGGCGACCATGACGTCGTGGTCGAAAAGGCGCGCTTTCGGACCTACAAAGAGACAGTGTTCGTGGACGCCTCGCGCGAAACGGGTTTGCGTGTGGCATTGGAGCCAGACCCAGTCTTCCTCGCCGAGTACAAAGCAAGAGCAAACGGCATGCGGGCGCTCGCGTGGACCGGTGTGGCATTCGCGATCGCCGGGGCGACGGCGACGTTTACCCTGCGCATGGTGGCCAACACGCAATACGATGAATTGAACCGTGAAGTGGCGCTGCTCAACCAACGTGGTGCCACCTTCGCAGAGTATGAGCCCACCTACGCGCGCCTAAAGAACGTACAACTCATGGACGGATTCACCTGGGGCACTGCCGCGTTTGGAATTGTTGGGATCGCCATGGCGGTTGTAGGCTTTGTCGTGGGTGAGGATCCCCACCGCTACGATGCCAAGAAGAAGTTAGACAAAGAGAAGATTGGGGTGCTCAGTCTGCCGTGTCGTGGCCGAGCTTCTTGCCGCCCTCTTCGAACAACACATCAATGCGACGGTCTTCAACGGATGTGACGATGCCGCGGCCGAATTTGGGATGCGACACGAGTGCGCCGCGGTCGAACTTGGTGGCCATAGCGTAAGGCACGAACGCACTGTCTGGCGCGGCACCCACGTGTTCTTTCCAGTTGAACTTTGGATCGTCTTTTTTCGCAGTGGCGAAGAGCGGCGAGCGCGCCAGCTCGCGGCTCGAAGGCGCGCGTTTACCGCCAGAGGCTTTGGTACGTTTCATCGACATGTTGAGATCTCCAACCGTGGCTTCTCGCCCTATCCCCAGTGCAATGCAAGGCAGTGGCCCCTGAAAGACTTGAGTAGCGCCGGGATCAGCTCCATCCTCGGCGTATGGCTTCATCAGCGCTCGTCAAAACGGGCCGCATCACCCCCTTCGACGACCTACTCGTCGACCCCAAGATCGCGGCTGCCTTCGACCAACTGCCGCAAACCGTGGATCTCAACTCACTCGGCTACGATCGCTGGGGATTCCAGCCGCAAGCTGCGCGCGTCTACTACTCACTGGCGCACAAAATCTATCAGTACTTTCGGCCGAACATCATTGGCATCGACAAGATTCCGCAAGGCAGAGTGCTGATTGTACCAAACCATTCCGGGCAGCTTCCCTTTGATGGTTTGGTCATTGCGGTGGCGTGTTTGCTCGAGCTCAAACCACCGCGACTCGTGCGCGCCATGGCGGAACGTTGGTTTCCAACGCTGCCATGGGTCAACATCGCATTTTCGCGCAGCGGCGTCGTCGTGGGCGACCCCATCAATTGCAAGAATCTGCTCGAAGCAGACAACGCCATCTTGGTCTTCCCGGAAGGCACGCGCGGCTCAGGGAAAATTTTTCAGAAACGCTACCAACTTGCGGACTTCGGCCGCGGCTTCGTACGCCTCGCGCTGCAGACAGGTACGCCCATTGTTCCGGTCAGTGTCGTCGGCGGCGAAGAATCGATCATCAGCATTGCGAATCTAAAGCCGCTCGCCAAACTGCTAGGCGCACCGTACGCACCGGTACCTGCGTTGTTTCCTTTGTTAGGGCCGCTGGCATTCTTGCCCATGCCTGTGCGCATGCACATCCGCTTTGGTGATCCCATCCACTTCACGGGACGCTTTGATGACGAAGATGACGTCATTCAAGAGAAGGTGAACGTGGTGACCCGCGCCATTGACGCCATGAACACGCAGGGACGGGCCGAGCGCAAAGGTTGGTTCAAATGAGCCAAGGCA
This sequence comes from Myxococcota bacterium, assembly GCA_044359465.1. Lineage (GTDB taxonomy): Bacteria > Myxococcota > JADLHZ01 > JADLHZ01 > JADLHZ01 > JADLHZ01. Next base: position 1,063 of record JBIKMD010000983.1, on the reverse strand, counting down.
CCAAGAAAGAGCGCGTGATTGTCACGGGCATTGCCGGGAGCCTCGCTCGGCTCTGCGCCGAAGCGTTGCTGCGCGAAGGCCATGATGTGGTTGGTGTGGACTACCGCAGCACACCACCTGGACTTCCCAAAGAGATCATCGTCCACAAAGCGAACTACAACAAGACCAAGATCGCGGACGTGTTTCGCAAATACAAGCCGACGATCGTTCTACACCTGGGCCGCGTCGGTAACCTCAAAGAACACCCCAATAAACGCTTCGATCTGAACGTGATTGGCAGCGCCAAGCTCATGGACCTTGCCATCGAGCTAAACGTCAAACGCCTGGTGGTGCTCAGTACCTTTCACATCTACGGGGCGCATCCGCACAACCACATACCGATTTACGAAGACGAGCCACTGCGTGCAGGGCAAAACTTTCCTCAGCTCGCGGACGCCGTGCAACTCGACAACCAGGCGCTCACTTGGGTCTATCGCCACCGCGATGTGCGCACCGTGGTCCTGCGGCCGACCAACATCGTCGGTCCCGACATCAAAAACGCCATCGCGTCATATTTGCGGCAGTCGACGGTGTTTCAGCTGAGCGGTTTCGATCCCATGTGGCAGTTTGTTCATCAAAACGACATGGTGAACGCGATCTTGCTCGCCGCCAAAGGCGATGCGGTCGGCGTGTTCAATGTGGCAGGGATGGGCGAAATGCCAATTGGCGCGGCGCTCGAGCTCACCGGCAAGCGAATCATCAAAGTCCCCTCGCCTATCGCCAGCGCGTTCCTGCAAGTGGCGCGTAATTTTGGAACTGCATTTCCGCCGTATTTGATCGAGTTTTTCAAGTACGCGTGTGTCATCTCGGACTCGCGTTTTCGCAAGGCGTTCGGCTATGAGCCGCACGTCGACCTTGCCGAGTCAATTAGGACCAACTGACACCCCGCATGAGACACCCAAGTCCCGAGCGCGCGCTGATACTCATTGGCTTCCTTGGGGGGCTTGGTTACGCGCTGCTGACGCCACCATTTCAGGTGCCTGACGAAGGTGCACATTTTGCGCGCGCCTATGCGATCTCAGAA
>JBIKMD010000982.1:0-2827 GCA_044359465.1 Myxococcota bacterium | reverse complement strand
TATGGTCCGCTGGGCGTTGGGGAGATCGCCGTCAGGCACGGTGATCTCACGCTCACACGCGCCGACTTTTTGCACGCCGCGATCATTCAATTAAATACGCTTCCGTCGCGTCATCTGCATTTGTGCGGCGAGCGTGAAGAGGATCTACGCGCAGGGCGCGGCGTGATTGTGGCGTATCCCTTGCCGCCCAAAGAGCTCGGTTGGGATGAGCTCGACAATACGCTGATCACGGACTGGTACGTGTACGAAGTGCTCGCTGCGCTTTGGCGTGATGCCGGCAAAGACACCAGCAAGCTGGTGGTGCCGGAGCGAGAGGGCGCCGTGAAGGGCAAGGGAAAAGGCCCGAAGGTGGCGGCGCCAGGTGAGCTGCTCGCGCTGGCCAAAGACACCTTGAAGGTGGTGCCCGGTTGGCCAACGCCGCGCGTTCAGGCACTCGATGCACGGGTGCAAGTAGCGACGCGATCGCTAGCGAGTGCTCGAACCATTTTGATGCCTGAGCCGCAGCGTCCTGCTGCGCTCCCAGAGGATTGGCGGCGCGACTTCGAAGCACCGCCAGACAAAAAACAAGAGAGCAAGCGGGCTCAAACACCAAACGAGCCCGAGTGGATGAAAGACTTCAAAAAATAGGAGCGAGTGTGTCCGAAGAAAAGCCGGTGGAGCCGTTTAGTGATTTGCATGTCGAAGACGATCACGTGCGGGCAACCTTGCTGCACGACCCAACGATCGAAGCGCTCGACATGGCTTTGTACCTCGATGGTTCAGGCAGCATGAACGACGAGTACGAGTACAAGAAGAAAGGCGGCTTCTTGGCGTGGCTGCTTCAGAAGAAAGATCGCAACGAGCTCGTGAACCAAGTCGAACCGCAAGCGCAGTGGATGCTCGAGTATTTGGCGACCAAGGACCGTGATGGCCTGCTGCGCGTTGCGTATTGGGCGTGCGGCGTGGGCGGGCGCGGGGTTGAAGAAATTGGTGAGCTGTCCGGCGTAAACGTCAAGCAGTACGAGTTCCCTGGCCCAAAAGACGCCGGCAACGGCACCAACCTCGTGCCGGCGATGCAGGACTATGTTCGTTATATTAAAACGAAAGTGAAAACAGGCGCGAAGCAGGGTTGCGCTGTGTTCATCACGGACGGGCAGCTCCACGATGCAGACGAGGTGAAGGCCCTCTCCAAAAAGATCGCGCAAGACATCACCAAAGGTGCGTTGCCTCGTTTGAACTTCATCCTCGTAGGTGTGGGAAACGACATTGACGAAGAACAGCTCGAAGGCATTGCGCACGAAGAATACCCTGGCATTGGCCATCTTTGGTGCCACCGTGTAGCGGCTGAAATCACGCAGGTCGCAGAGCTCGTCGCCGTGCTCGTGGATGAAACCATGACCGTTGCTGCGGGCGGCACCGTCTATGACGACAAGGGCAAGGTGCTGAAGATCTATGAAGCGCGTCTGCCCGCCGTGCTCGAGTTCGATGTGCCAGAGGGCACGAAGAGCTTCACGCTAGAAGTAGGTGGCAAGCGCTTCACGCAGCCGCTTCCAAAAGAGGATCACCACTAGCCATGTCTGACGAAGTCGCGGTCAAACCATTCTCGGACGTGCACAATAAAGACGGCCACATTGTTGCGACCTTGTTGCACGATCCGACCGTCGAAGGCCTGGACGTCGCGTTGTACATGGACGGCTCGGCCAGCATGGAGAACGACTACGGGCCGCGTGGTGTGCTGGCCAAACTGGGGCCAGTACGCAACCTGGTTGAGCCTCAAATGACCTGGATGCTCGAATATTTAGCGAGCAAAGATCGCAACGGTTTGCTGCGAACCGCGTACTGGGCCACAGGCGACGGAAAACAAATTGAGTTGCTTGGTGAGCTCGATGGGGCGCAGGCAAAACAATACAAGTTCCCCGGACCGAAGTTCTACGGCAAGGGCACCTACATGCTGCCCGTGCTGCGCGATTACATCGCCTATTTGCGCGAGAGCGTGGCCAAAGGCGCGCGGCGTGGGCTTGCCGTGATCATCACGGACAGTCAGTTGCACGATGCGGACGACATTCGTGCCTACTCGGCAATGGTCGCTAAAGAGATTGCGCAAGGCCGCTTGCCTCGCTTGAACTTTGTGCTCGTGGGCGTGGGTGAGGACATCGACGAAGAACAGATGGAAGCCATTTGCCACGAAGACTACCCAGGGGTTGGGCACTTGTGGTGCCACCGCGTGGCAGACAAAATGGAAGAAATGGCCGAGCTGGTCGCGGTTCTGGTGGACGAGACCATGACTGTCGCCGCTGGCGGCACCATCTATGACGACAAGGGCAAAGTGGTGAAAGTGTACGAATCGCGTTTGCCCGCGGTGCTCGAGTTCGACGTGCCAAAAGGCTGCAAAGCCTTTACGCTTGAAGTGGGTGGGCAAAGATTCGTCCAACCCATCCCAGAAGAGGATCACGACGAATGAAGATCTTGGGCCCCGTGAGTGGTTCGCCGTTGATCAAGAAGCCGCATGTGCATGGGGCGGAGTGCAAGCATGATCACGCTGCGCATGACCACCATGACCACGATCATGATGGTCACGATCACGATGGTCACGATCACGATGGTCACGATCACGATGGTCACGATCACGATGGTCACGATCACGATCATCACGATCACGACTCGCAAGAAACGCACGAGGCGGCACTTGCGGCGCCTGGTGATGCAGCGGCGGAGGACGGCGGGGAAGCAGCCCAGTTCCCGCTGTCGCATATGCTTCCCGGGGAGACGGACGCTTTTGGCCGTTTCGAAAAAATGCAGTTGGCTATGGGGGCTCATCCCGCGATTCGCGCCGTACACTTTAGGAAGG
>JBIKMD010000981.1:0-2829 GCA_044359465.1 Myxococcota bacterium | reverse complement strand
ATGCGACTCAGCTTCGACAGAGGTACGCCGCCGCAGCAAAGACTCATGAAAGCCCTAGGCGACGAATGGTTGTCCTTCGCGGGAACCGAGCTCATTGGCAATCCGAGGTTGGTACAGCTCTTCGAACGCCACGGCGACGAGGTGATCAAGTGGCTGCGCAACGACTCCCTCGAAGCACAAACGCTTGTTGGACTGGACTCGAAACTCTCTGGAGGCGTGCTCAACTGCTTCGAAACTAAAACCTTCGCTGAGCTTCTGCCTCTGCTGCGGCAATTCATGCTCAAACCACTCGAGGTGAAAGCGTTTTATGCGCTGCGCGACAAGAGCGAGATTGCAGCGCTCATCAAGGCAAACACGCTCAAAGACGAAGTCGATTCGCTCCGAGCAACCTTCATGTTGGTCAATGGCAAAAGCCAAGCCGTCGCGATTGGCGCTAGACCCATTGCAGCGCAAACCGCGTCAGCATCGGAACGGATGCAACTGGCAAACGCTGCCGGCGTTGCTGACGCAGTATTCTCTGCGCCCACAAAAGACCTACGCGCGATGCAGAAGCTCATCACGACGATGCGGAAAGATCTGAGCCCAGATCAACTCGCCACGCTCGACTTGGAGCTACTTGGTCGTCGTTTGATCGACGACGCGCACTTTGAGCCACTGCTAAGCGCATACAACCCGGAACATGGTTACGGCATGAGCGAGTGGCGCGGTTGGCGCCGCGCAGAGGCACACATGGCACGCGCCGCAGTCGCACATGTACCCCTGTCTGAAACACTACTGAATACGCTGCACGAGCAACTACAACTCGCGCCCAAAAAAGGCATGCGTCGTCACGAATGGGTGGCGCAAAGCGAACGCGTCGTCAGCAAAGACGTTTTGGCACAATTGCAAAAAAATCCCGATCTCAAAGTCAAAATCGAAGCGACGCTGCCGTCAGGGAACGCACGCGTCCTTGTCATCTACGCAGACCCTGCGACTGTGCGTCTACGCATGCGGCGTTTGCTCGAACAAATCGAGAGCGAGCTCCAAGGCGGCATGGACCCCATCGCTGTGGCAGCCCGTGCCCAGCGCACCTTCGTGAGTATCCACCCTTACACAGACGGCAACGGACGCATGAGCCGTCTCGTGATGGACTACGTGCTACTGCGCTTCGGTGGAACGCCGAGCTTGCTCTTGGTTCCAGGCAAGGACACTGACCTCAGCGAGGCGGCTTGGCGCGACATGGTGCAAGCCGGCGTGGCGCGCGCGTTTGCGATCGTCGAGAAGCATTGGAAACACGCACAAACCCGGGCCCACTGAGCTACACTCACGCCATGGCAGACAAGCGAACCCTCACACGCAAACATGCAGAGCAAGCCGAGCAATTGGCGCTCCGGCTCTTTGGCTTACCCATGGGTGCGGACCCCGAGTCAGTGGACGTGCTGCGCTATTTTTTCGCGCATGAGCTGAAGTGGGAGAATGGCGTCATCCCAGAGGACGTCGAGTCGCTGGAGTTGCCAAGCGTGCCCGAGTTGTTTCGCATGTACCGAGACAAGGTGCTTGGTGACAGACCTACAGGGATGTGGACAGTGCGGAGACGCGCGCACAAAGCCCAAACGAAAACACCGCGGCGTTTGTAACCGTAGCTGGCTAGCTCGTTCCTACTTATCCGGTTGTAACGCCTGGTCGAGCCCGAGTTCGTGGTCGAGCCCGAGCTGGTAGTCGTAGCCGAGTGGCCGTGGCCGGCGTCGGTCTTTGCACCGAGATCGTGTCCCAAAAACATTACAGGGCTCTCGCGCCGGAAGACAACTCCGCTTGCAGCACCGTCGATAGTTTTCTCATGAACACAGACATTCGATTCAACGTCCAGCAGCTCGCTGTGTATCGCTGAGCGATAGAGTTTCTTTCCCTCGCCACATGGATGCTCGACGAAATGCCACGCGGATGAGGTTTGTTGCTTCGTGTCGTGCAGAAACTAACAGCGCTAACGCTTGGTCGCCTACGGCCACGGCCACTCGGCCAATTAAATTAGCCAGCTAGAAGCCGAAGGCCATGCCGCCAAAGCCAGGAATCGAAGCCACGTTCTCAATCTTCAATGTGGGCGCATCACCATAAACAGAGTCAAACGCGAGTGCTGCAGCCGAGTAGCTATAGATGTTGCCGGGGTTCGCAGGATCGTTCGAGCAGTTACCGGCATCGTCCGAACCTTGCACGTTTACCCACAAATTGCCGGTCGCATCAGCGACGAGTGCACCTGGGCAATGCAGCGTCGACCCTGCGGCTTGGTAGATCAGCTTGTAAGTGTCTAACACTTGCTGCGTGCCTGGATTGGCCGAGGCCAGCGTGTCGATGTCAGTCACAGCAAAACCAACAATGTTATCCGCACCGTTGCTCGCAACCCATACGTGGCCAGCGGTGATGGCTACACCTTCTGGCACATTGAACGGCTGCAAATCCGAATGCACACCAACGGCAAGCGTCGCGCTCGTGCGTGCTGAGCTCAGCGTATAAAGGTTGAGCGAAGGTGTGCCGCTGTAATTTGCTGCGTAGAGACGATCGCCATCCACCTGCAAACCAGAGAACGGCCCGCCAGTGCTAACCAAGCTCACCGCGGCTGCGTAGGCGCTGACACCATCGTACTTGATATAACTGATGCCATTCTGATGTGCGACGAACACACTGCGGCGATCAGCATCGAGCGCAAGGCCAATCGCTTCTGTAAGACCCGACTGCAATTGCACACAGTCACTCGCTTGCGGCGCAACTGCGCCAGCAGCAGAAATGACAGCGTAAGCAATGCGCACCACTTTGCCATTGAGCTGGTCCGTGAAGATCAAGTTGCCGCCGTCATCT
>JBIKMD010000979.1:0-2834 GCA_044359465.1 Myxococcota bacterium | reverse complement strand
AGTCTCGAAACCAGACGGACAATGTGACGTGCCAGCGGCGCCAAAAAGCTTGCAGCGAAGGCGCGAGATAGGGCTCCTCGAAATTCGTCGTGAGCTCCAAACCGAACAGCAAGCCAAGACCCACGGCCATTGTCGAATAGCCCCAAAAGTCTGCGAAGAGCTGGAAGGCGTACGCGTACATGCCGAGCCAGGCTTCGGTGGTCGTTTGCTCATCAATGTGCGTGAACGCTTGGTTCGCGAACTGGGCGAGGACGTCAGCGACGGCGCACTTGAGGAAAAGACCGGCAATCATCACGAAGAGCCCGCGATGGAACTGCTTCGCGTCGAAGGTCGTTTGGCGGCGAAGCTGCGGCAGGAACTCTTTTGCGCGCATGATCGGGCCCGCGATCAATTGGGCAAAGAAGCATTTGAACACGGCGAAGACCAGCAATGAACGCTCGGCCTCCACTTCTCCGCGATAAACGTCGACGAGATAGGCGATGACCTGAAAGGTGAAGAAAGAAATCCCGAGCGGGAGCCACGGACTGACTGTAGGCACGACAACCGAGAAACCGAGCGCGTCCAAGCCGTGCTGCAGGCTGGCGAAGAGAAAATGCGCGTACTTGAACCACGCTAGATTCGAAAGGTTCAGCGCGATACCGAAGCCGAGCACGAGTGGTCGCTTGTTGCGCTGCAAGCTCAAACCGAGCAGGTAATTCACGCCTATTGTAAGCGCGAGTAGCACCGTGCTCGGCCAATGATTCCATCCGTAGAAGATGAACGAACCTGCGAGGAGCACCAAAAGCCGCGCCCGGTGTTCTCGCATCGACCAGTATAAGGGCAGCATCAGCCCAAGCCACGCGGCAAAGGTGTAACTATTGAAGAGCACTTTGCTCCTTGGCAATCAGCACGGCCAGCGCGGTGGAAAAATACACGCGGCCGACGTCGCTCAAATGCTCGCGCCCATCATGAAAAAAAGACTCGGGAACGTTAGCGCAGGCAAAGTCCCACATGGGTTTGTGAGTGCGGTCTGCGACCGCCGCGAATAGAGCGCGCATCTCGTTGCTGCAGCCGTGATGCCCTGGTGCAACGGGTGGCGATACGAAGACGACGTTCTGCGCTTGCTCGGCGATGCCGGCGTAGATACCGACGATGTCTGAAGGCGCGCCGGCCGTGCCTGAAACGAGGGGCGCGGGTTGCCACGGCTCGGTCGGAATCTCGGTTTTTGGCCGCAGCGCTTCGAACAAGCTGTTGGTGCGAAACCACTCGGATCCATCGAAGACCGGTGCGAAGAGCAACCCCGCCCATCGCGGCACGTTCTCGAGCACAAAAGCACGGCGGTGACGCATGACTGCTGAGTGTGTGGCTACTGCGTGTTGCAAGGTGCCTTCGATGCCTGCCTCGGGGCGCTCCCCTTCGTCGCTGATCGTGAAACCGACGTCGCGCGCGATCTGGCGGTCAGACACTTCAATGACTGTCAGCATCAAACCAGGGTGCTGACGCGACCGCTTCACCACATGCGTTAGTGCTTCGAGCGAAGAAGACGGAGTCGACGCGTTGAACCCACGCCACGCGCGTCCGCGTCCGTTGAGTACTTCGCTCACGATCTTGGGAGAGATGCCGTCATTGAAGCGCGAGGTGCCAATGAAAAGGAGCTGCGTCTCGGGCTGGCCGTCGAACAACGCTGCTTTGAACTCCACCCGATTGGACACCGCCGCCACTTTTGGCTCAAGCCGCCGTGCGAACAGCTCGATGCACGCGGCACACGCGAAGAGCGCAAGGGAGAAGCCTAGGAGCCTCTTCATTCGGCCCAAATGTCATTCATGGACTTGGCTGCGCTTTGGCCAGGCCTACGACAGATCGTGTGATAGTGGCGCATCAGCGGCGCTTCATTACAAGGTAGGGAGAGACGGATCAACGCCGCCGTTGTGTTGGCGACGCGGCTGAGCAGGAAGCGGGTGAGGATCGCCGAAGGAGGAACTAAGCCTTTTCGCGAAGGATGCGTTCGAGCTCTTCGCGAATGATGGTCTCGGCGAGATCTGGCACGACCTCCCAAACGATCTTTTCGATGATTTCACGCATGGCGTCCGTGATCGGACCTTTGAGCTGTGCTTCACTCATGGACGCGGCGACAGCCGGTGCCACCGCGGCGGCAACTTTGGGGGCCAATGCTTGCGCTGCAGGACTCGCCGGTTTTGCTGCAGCAGGTTTGGTTTCGGCGGGCTCCACGTCCACCATGTCGATGTCTGGCATGTCCTGTGTCGCAGGGATCTCGTCGAATGAGTTCATATCCCACTGCTTCTGCGGCTGAGCCTGCGCTGCTGGCGCCGCGGTAGTGACGGGTGCCGCGGGCGTCGCTGCCGGCGCCGCGGGTTTCTGCCCACCGAACATGGGTCCCATTCCGAACGGATCTTTCGCCGGCACAGGATTGGCTGGTGCGGCGGGTTTTTGCTGACCGAATGCAGGTAGTGGTCCCGCGCCGGAGAAGGGGCTAGCTGGCGCCGCGGGTTTGGCTGGTGCGGCGGGTTGCGCTGGTTGCGGTGTTGGCAACGGCGCAGCCATCGGCGTCATGTTGCCAACGGTTCCCGCGGGTTTGGCGAAGAGCGGATTGGCTGGTGGCGCAAACGTGGATGCCGCTGGTTTAGCGGCTGCTGCGGCGGCTGGCACCGTATTGGCGGCGCCGGCCTCAACACCCACGAGGCGTTTGACTTTGTCGATCAGTGCCTGGGTTTCGAACGGTTTGACAATGTAGTCATCCGCGCCAACCGCCTTGGCTCGTTCAGGATCGAAAGGCTCGAAAGTGCCTGCGAGCAGAATGACAGGCACGCCCTTGAGCGACGCATCATTCTTAATCG
>JBIKMD010000980.1:0-2834 GCA_044359465.1 Myxococcota bacterium | reverse complement strand
GCGCTTGCCAACATGCGCCCCGTAGAGGGCGAACGCGTCGGTGACACCGGCTGGTTCATCGCGAACGCGGCGTGTTTGGCGATACCGGGGTTCGTCACGCGCTTTGCCTTGAGCGGCGCGCCGATCATTGCTGTGCCTGATCACGATACGCTGACCATCTTCAGCGACGAGGACCCTTCCGTCATCGCGCGCATGGCCAGGACAGCGGCGGCGAACTATGCAGAGGCGGATTGGCCCATCTCACCCGGGCTCTTCACAGTGGACCGTCACGGGAGGATCGTGCCCTACCTTGATCACGACGATGACGAGTTGGCGCGGGCGCTTTCACTTCTGCACGTGATGCACGAACAGCAAGAGTACGAAGCTCAGATGAGCGCCGTGGCGCACCTGGCCGCTCATGCAGTCGCTGTAGCATTCAGCACGCCGGTCGCGCTGAGCCCACGTCGCATGACCAATTGGGCCGCTTGGAAGATGGGCGTCGACACTTGGATTCCAGCCTATGGCACGGTCGTCATCGGCCTGAGTGACGAAGAGAACATCCGCGTCGACTGGAGCGAATTCCTGCTGACCATGGCGGATGCACTCGAGCCAATCGCCGCCGCAAGGCGCCTACCGGTGTTTCGTCCAACTCGCACGCTCACAAGCGAAGAACAAAAGCAGCTCCGCAACGTCGCGCTCGGCGAATTGGTGCTGACCAACGATCCTTTAGTGCCGGTTGCCACCGCGTGAAGTGAGTTACGCGCGACACGCGGTGGCAGCGTTCTTTGTCATAGTGGTTAGGGAACTAGGATTCGAACTCGCGCGAGGCGCGTGAACAGAAACGACGACGGCGTCTGCACTTACGACGTAACCGCGCGTGGCTTCTGCGAATCTTCGCTCTTCAGTCGATCCACTTCAGTCCTCGCCTGACCCGCCAGATCCGCCCTCGTCGGGGAGCATTAGGGGAGACGCGAGGGAGACGAGGAACGGCATCCGACCCTTCTACAAAACGGGGTCTGGCCATCTGGGGAACGCCTCAGCCCACGCTCGGCGTAGATGCTCTGGTCGTGGAGTTGCAGAGATTCGGCTGTACATCTGCGGAGGGCGAAAGTCCTGATCGAGACTTGAAGGATCGAGTTGGCTCCAAACCTCTGACCACTCATCGCCTACGGCGTCTGCGGTCATGTGCTGCGTGCAGTGCTCGAACTCTGCGGGCCCCATCAGCGCGAGTCCGGCAAGACCGGTACCGGCCAACCAGTTCCATCTCTTCGCAGCCGCAAGAAAGTATAGGCTGTCTTCGACGAACGACTCCGCAGTTACCACTACCAACAACGCCTTTGCTCCATGCGAAGAGGGATGGTCGGCTAGATACTCAACAGCCTGGTCGATAGCTTCTTCCGCGCGTTGCCAGGCAGCGATGAGCGACGGACCTGTGATTATTTCCGGTCGAGGACGAACTCGGTTCTTCGCCTCGAAGAGAATGCGCCAGCGCGCACCTGGCCAGTCAAAATCAACTGACTTACGTTTTGTGTTCGCGGGTCGGACTGTCCGCTTCACAATGGACGAGGCAGGTAGCGTGTCCTCGAGATAGTCCTCGAAAACGAGGCCGCGCAACGAATACACATCGTGCCCCCCGATGGCGTCGGCTTTGTGCAGGTCGACAAAGTCGGGCACGAGGTGCCACAAACCTCGACCGAGGAAGTTGAACATTGTCCAAGGACACGCGGCATAAAAGACTGCGTTTGTCAGCATGTCTTCATCCAGCTCGATCAGGGGCACTCTTCGCAGCAGTTGCAACACCGGTGCGTGGTGGCGCCAGGTTGCCTGCACTTCCGTCATGCGGCTTTGCAACCCACGAAATGCGGAAAGCTTGTGCGGGGCATTCGCTCGAAGAATGCGATCGCCGAGCGAGAGTTCACCGCCGCTCTTCGCCTTCAGTTCATCTTCGTTGTGCCAGGTGAACCAAAGGAGGCGTGCGCCCATGTCGACGACGCTGTCACGACGAAAGCGCCGTACCCGCTTTACCCAGTCGTCGAACGAGAGCGGTCCGGCAGGCTTCTTGAGCACGTCCGACAAGTCGTAGGACCAAGGTGGTTCAAACGGCGTTGGTAGGATCGCGGCCATCTAGCTGTCACCCCTCAAGATCCCAGCACCACGCTACGACGAGACTATCCGATCATCTTATTCACCGTCGCGAGAAGTTTTGGCACTTCCTTCTGCGTCGTCTCCCAAACTAGATCGACGTTCACCCCGAAGTAGTGGTGAATCAGTCGGTCGCGCATGCCGGCGATCAGCTTCCACGGAACGTCCTTGTGCGCTCGCTTCACCTTCGGCGTCAGGTGTTTGACGGCTTCCCCCAGGATCTCCAAATTCCGAATGACCGCATCCTGGGTCTTGATGTCGTCGAAGAAGTTCTTCTTGCCGTCCGCGCAGTAGGCGACGACGCGTTCGAGAGCTTCCTTCATGTGGAGCAACCGGACGCGATCATCCTTCACAGAGGCCGGGCCTCTGCGTAGATGTGTTCGCGCAGGTGAGGGCTGACTCCACCATCAGTTAGGAGATCAACTTTGCGACCGAGGAGTTTCTCGAGGTCTTGGTGCAGGCCGATCTCGTCGAGGAGGGTTCGTCCCGGTTCCATTTCAACGAGTAGGTCGAGGTCGCTACGCGCTCCCGAAGTCCCACGAGCAGTCGACCCAAATACACGCACGTTCCTGGCGCCATGAACGGCGGCGAGCTCCAAAATCCTCGCTCGTTTCGTCTTGAGTAGCCTCGAAGCGGTCATACCCACAGGATGCAGCAGAAAACGCAGCTTGTCGACCACCAAGGCTTGGCTATTGCGTGCGCTGGGGGGATCC
>JBIKMD010000978.1:0-2837 GCA_044359465.1 Myxococcota bacterium | reverse complement strand
TTCGTAGCGTCAGCCTGGTAAATCAAAATCGCGCGTGCCTCGGCGCGTTCTTTCAGATGCGCGTACGCCCCTCTGTCATTCGTAAAATGGGTCGGCTCCGCCAGTTGATCGCCAAGGGTTACGCCGGAATAAGTCAGCTGAGCGCCAACAAACGCATGCCGCCAGTGGAGCTCGAAGAGCATCAAGCGCTCGCTCTCGCTAGGCCCCGTGCCCGTAAGCTCGCCAAGACGCTCACAGACACCAGCGTGGGCGCGTTCGAGGCCGAGCGCCGAGTAGGCTCCGGTTGCCGGATGGCCAAGCAGGCGATCTCGAAAGCGCTCACCGTCGGCGCACAGTCCGAGCAACGCAAGATAGAGGCGAGCCTGCATCACCGCCGACAGGCTGCGATCGAATGCGACGAGTGAACCTGGGCGCAACTGCCCGGCGAGGTTCCACAAAGTCGTCGTTGCAATCCCTACAAGTGCATCACAGCGCTCAAGCGTGCCGATTGTCTCACAGGCTGGCCGAAGCACACGTTCATTCGAGACGAGCACCCGCCGCCGAAAAGGCTCGGGGGCGTGAGGGCCTGTCCCCGAGTTGGGGTTCGCTTCACCCATGGCCCTAGTATTTTTGAAAACATGGAGCGCTTGTGTCATCTCCATTGAAGCATAATAACCGCAATTAGGCGCTGCGGTGTAAGAACGTGTATCAAGCAAGGAGAACCTCGCAATGGCAGTCACCACGATCAACTCGAACATGCCCGGCACAGTCCCCGGCCCCGCAGCGCCCGCTACGGATGAAGCCGCGCAGCTCACCCCGGACAGCACTGTTGCCGACAGCTCGACGACCGAGGGTGCTGCGCCGGTTCAAAGTGCCACCACCGCGAAAACTTCCGACGTGCTCGTTGGGAGCGGCTCCGGTCCCAAGGTCTCGTTCCAGCTCGACAATCAGTTCCTCCCGCCCGGCCAAGCCGGAAGCGATCTGAAAAACTTCATCGAGGACGCCGGTAACAAGGCCCTTGCCGCCTTTGGTGAGCCAGCCCAGGCGGCGCTCGGTGAGTTGAAGAGCCAGATCCTCAGCGATCCACAGAAGTTCATGACGGACGGTAAGTTCGACATCGACAAGATCAAAGACGCGATGACACAAACCTTCGCGAGCCTGACGCCGGTGACGGTGACCTCTCAGGAGTTCAATACACGTGAGGCCAGCAGTACGCGCCAAACGAGCGGCGGCGAGAACCCCGCAAGCACGCGCCAAACGACCGGCGGCCAGAGCCCCAGCAGCACACGCCAAACCAGCGGTGCCGACAGCACCCGTCAAACAAGCGGTGCAGATAGCACGCGCCAAACGAGCGGTGCTGACAGCACACGCCAAACCGGCGCCTCGGGTCCCTCAACCACCATCTCGTCGCAGAACTACGCGGTGCTCAACATCGGAGATGCTGACATTAGTGCGCTCTGCTTCATGGTGCTCATGGAAGCAGCAAAGTCTGCAAAAGAAGACTTGAAAGCCATTATGGCGAACGTCAAGTCGATCAACAACGCCAAGGCCCAGCAACGTCAGAACCTGCAAGAAGCGCAGGCCGCACAGTCCAAATGTTCGAGCAAGACGGCGGGGCAATCGGTGACCGATCTGGGCATCAAGACCGAATACGCGAAGGCGACAGTCGATGCGGACCCGTCGAATCCGAAGGGCTTCCTCAACAACAGCAAGGGTTATGTGCTCGACCAGTCCCACGACGGTAAGGTCCAGCACCCTACCAAGAGCGACGTCGACACGCTGGTCGAAAAGATGAAGGGCGACTTAGATAGCATGAGCGAAATGGGTGAAACCGAATCGCTCCGCTTGCAGATGGCGATGGACCGTTTGTCAAAGATGATGTCGACCTTGTCGAACATCTTGAAGAAGATCTCCGACACGGGCCAATCGATCACCCAGAACATGAAGTAATTGCCACTCCTACCGAGCATAGGCGAGCTCTGGCGCGAGCGCTACCGAGTCAGCGCGATCCTTGGCGAAGGGGGTGCCTCGCGCGTCTCTCTCGCAACCGACATGCAAGACGGCAGCACGGTGGTGCTCAAGGTCTTGCGTCCGCAATGTCTCGACTCGCCTAGCAACTGGGCCGCGTTCCTTTGCGACACGCTCGGGAGGGAACGACTCGTTTGTGATCTCGTCCCTCAGGTTTACGACTATGGCTTTGCGCCTCTGCCGTATTCCGTGAGCCGCTTGATCCCAGGAGAAATGCTCTTTACGCACGGCGAGCGCGTCTTGCGCGACGACGCCCTTGTTGCCTTTCTCGAGAAGGCTTCAGCGCTGCTGGCTGCGCTTGTGAACGCCGGCGTGCAGCCCTGGGACATCAATCCGCTCAATTGGGTGTTCGAACGCTTCGATGCCCCAGCGTTCGTCGATTTTGGTGATGCGGCGATGGTGCCCGCGCTCGATCCGTTTGCCATCAGCCAACGTGCGCCCGAGACGATCCCCGCACTGCTTGCGCGCCTAGGTGGGCTCGTCTATTTCATGGCTGCTCGGCGCGACGCGTTTGGCGAATGGGGCTCGTTCTACGCGAGCACCGCTGGGTATGTGCCCCCGCCCCTGCCGCTCACACATTGGCGTCCTGATTTGCCGAAGACGAGTGAGCGACTCGTGGAGCTGCTCGCGGGCCGACCTATCTCTACGGAGCCCGTGCATGTTCACCTGCAAGAACCCGCTGGTGCAACGCACGACGCAGAACGTGTGCAGCGCGCGCGCCTGTCGCACGCGGACGAGCGCTGCTTACTGCTCCCGATTGGTGAGGTAGCCGTTGGTCAGTTCATGCACCTCACTCGTTTTTCCGCGATCCCAAGGCACACGCCCACGGA
>JBIKMD010000977.1:0-2839 GCA_044359465.1 Myxococcota bacterium | reverse complement strand
AAAAGCTCGCGCTGCTCGGTCGCTTCCTGCATGTCTTGCGCTGAGACCCCGCACAAGCGCACGAGCCCGCCGGGCACCTTGTTCAAGAGCGCGATGGCTTCTTTATAGAGGGTCTGACCGTCGTCTGTGGGCGTTTCCATGGTTTTGCGCCGCGTGAGAAGCTGAAAATCCGCGCGTTTGAGCTTGAGCTGCACGACGCGCGTTTTCATACCTTGCTGTCTCAGGCGAAAGGCTACACGCATCGCTTGCTGGTGTAGGTGCGGGTAGAGATCTTCACCAATGTCGATGTCGTGCTCGAAGGTGTCTTCGGCGCCTATGCTCTTCGCCGTGTGCTCGCTTTCTACAGGGCTATCGTCGATCCCCTGACTGAGCTCCCACAGGTGGGTTCCTCCTGAACCAACGAAACTCTCGAGCCAGTCTCGCCCGCGGGCGGCGACATCGCCAATGGTCTTCAGTCCAAGCGTGCGCAAACGCTCTTCGGTTTTCGGCCCTACGCCCCACAATCGTGAGATTGGCAAAGGCGCCAAAAACGCAATCGTCTCTTCTGCTCGCACATGTTTCTGCCCGTTTGGCTTGGCAACGTCAGAGGCAATCTTTGCCACGAACTTCACGCTGGCAATGCCCGCGGATGCCGGCAGATCCGTTTTTTGTCTGATCTCTTGGCGAATGCGCGCGGCGATAGCTTCTGCCTCACCAAACAGTTTCTGTGAGCCTGTGACGTCCAAGAACGCTTCGTCGAGCGAGAGCGGCTGAATGTCTGGTGTGTACCGCGAAAAAATCGCAAAGACCTTCTCGCTCGCTTCTGCGTAGGCGTGAAAGCGCGGGGGCACCACAATCGCTTTGGGGGCAAGCCGCACCGCTTGAGCCATGGGCATGGCGCTGCGCACACCAAAGGGGCGCACTTCATACGAGGCCGCGAGCACAACACCACGTTTGGGGTGACCCCCGACGATGACGGGTTTGCCGCGCAGCTGGGGCGCATCGCGCTGCTCGACGGAGGCGTAGAAGGCATCCATGTCTATGTGGATGATGGCTCTCATACGGCGTTCAAGTCACTAAGATGCGGGGTTTGCGTGCCGCTCTGTCTGCGGCAAACTCGCTTTCGAGTGCGCGCATGAACTGCAGCACCGTGAGGTCATGTGTGCGCGGTGCGACGAGCTGAACACCAATCGGTTCGCCGCGTGGTCCGTATCCGACCGGCACAGAGCCCGCGGGCTGGCCGCTCACGTTGAAAAGCGCTGTGAACGATCCGTATTGCGCCATGGAAAAGAACGCGCTCGCCCCGTCCATGCCGGCGTAGCTGCCGTTTTTTGGCGCAAATGCTGGTACGGTTGGCGAGATCCAAAGGTCGACGCCAGTAAACCAGGCGTCCACACGCGCTTCGAGCGAACGTTTGCATTCGGCGACGTAGCTTTGCGCAAGGCCGCGTCCGGAGACGCGCAACCAACGCGTGACGGGCATCAAACCAAGGTCGAAGGGAAGCGGGAGGTCTGCGCTGAGGCGTTGCCAAATCGGTAGAAAGTCTTCGACTTTACCATCGACCCACGGCGCTTCTTCGACGTGATGGCCGGCTTGTTCGAACCAACGCGCCACGCGTTTGACGCCGGCTGCAATCGCCGGATCAGTTGGAAACAGTGTGCTCTCGTAGGAAACGCGAACGCGCAGCTTCTTGGGTGGCGCTTCCTTGAGCTGTGACAGCAGCCGCAGGTCGTGCTCGGGTTTGGCGAGCACATCCACGAGCGCCGCCAGATCTTGGACCGTGCTAGCGAGGGGGCCGTTTGAGGTCAGCGTATGGCGATCGATTTTGGGCGAAGTATTGGGAACATAGGTGTGCGACGGTTTGAAGCCAAAGACGCCGCAGAATGCCGCAGGAATGCGAATGGATCCGCCGCCGTCCGAACCGTGTGCGAGGCTGAGCACGCCGGCCGCCACTGCCGCGCCGGAGCCGCCACTCGAGCCGCCTGCATTGTGCCCGGGAAGGTAAGGGTTCTGCGTTGGGCCGTGAATTCTCGGTTCGGTGACAGGCATGGTACCGAACTCGCTCGTGGCTAGCTTGCAAACGAGACTGAGTCCGCCGCGCCGAAGCCGTTTGACGATGTCGTCGTCTTTCATGGCGATGACGTACTTCGTTGGGAGCGAGCCAAAACGCGTGAACGAGCCTTTGAGCATGTTCAGATCTTTGGCGCCGCTCACCGCGCCGTCGAGTGCTGAGCGTTGTTCCGGCCGTTCTTTGTCTTCACGGCGTGCGCGTTTGATGGCGTCACGGGCGAGCACGTCGGTGAATGCGCTCAGCTGTTTTTGCATGGCCTCAATGCGCCGCAAATGTTCGCGTACGAGCTCCTCCCGGCTCACCTCGCGCTTGCGGACAGCCTCTGCTTGATCGACGGCGCTGGCAAATTGCATGTCGCTCATCTGGCACAAAGTGAACGGCTCAGAAAGCGATCTTGCTGCCATGTCCGAAAACGGCCAGACAAATCTGGCGGACTTGGCTACGCTGCCTGGCTGTATGCTGGATCCCG
Organism: Myxococcota bacterium; assembly: GCA_044359465.1. Lineage (GTDB taxonomy): Bacteria > Myxococcota > JADLHZ01 > JADLHZ01 > JADLHZ01 > JADLHZ01. Next base: position 320 of record JBIKMD010000977.1, on the reverse strand, counting down.
TTGCTTGTTTCCGGGCGTTATGTGCCAAAGATGCGCGTTTTGACGGGCATTTTTATGTCGGGGTTTCCACCACCGGGATCTACTGCCGGCCGATTTGCCGCGCGCGGACGCCTGGGGCCAACCGCTGCACCTATTATGCGCGCGCCGTAGACGCCGAACGCGCTGGCTTTCGTGCTTGTTTTCGCTGCCGCCCCGAGCTCGCGCCTGGTCACGCGCAGGTGGACGCGCTCAGTCGTCACGTTCGGCAAGCCGTCGCGCGCATTGATGAGGGGGCGCTGAATGAAGCGTCGCTCGAGTCGTTGGCGACCAGCATCGGCATC
>JBIKMD010000976.1:0-2842 GCA_044359465.1 Myxococcota bacterium | reverse complement strand
TCCAAGGGGCGTCGCTGCCGCAGGAAATTCGTATAAACCAAGCGGCGGCGTGACGACGATGCGATACACGCCTGCTGGCGCATCAAATTGGTATTCCCCGCCTGAACCAGTACGTTGCCCTTGTTGGCCCGGTCCGAGCATTGCGCGCGAGACCGGGATGCCGGAGCCGTCGTCCACCAGTGTGACCACGGCGCCAGCGACCGGCTCAAAGGTTTTGCCGTCGTAAATGACGCCGCTCGTCGCTGCTGCGCTGGAGGTCCAGCACAGCACCAAGACAAGGCTAATCAGACGCGCGAAAGACACGTGGGTCGACTCCGAAAGGGGGATCGTACCCGACGCATCGTGCCGTTCAAAATTGTCCGCCGAAAGGCTGTTTATTGGCCCCCGCCCCGCGGAGCATGCGACGACGCTTTGCGTATGCTCAAACGCGCCTTGTTCGTGATGTTTTTGACCGCTTGCGTCGATCCGGACCTCGTCGCGCCGTATCCGGGAACCTTGTCGCCCGAGATGGAGACGCTTCTCGTGAAAGCGAGTCAGCGCCAGCTGAGCGATCCCGAGATCGATACCTTGCTCGCGAAACACCTGCTTGCAGCCAAGCTGGCCGAGCATGAGAAGGTACTTGGCCGCGCGCTGAGTGAAGAGGAGCGGGCGCGTGTAGAAGCAGCGCTCATTTCACGGGCGCCGCAAGCGAAGCTCGCTCTCGCCGCTCGCGCCGCTGGCTACACCCATCATCCAGAGGTTGCCGCTCGCATTGTGACAGCGCTCGAGAATGACGAGCTAGAGAGGACCCCTCCGTCCAAAGAGGCGCTGCACGCCGCCTACGTCGAGCAACTGAATCGTTTCGATGCAACGCGGTATCACGACCGCGCGTCGCTCTCGTCAAAGCTACATCCAGAGCTAGTTTGGGTGCGCGTTTGGGAGACGAAAAACAAAGCGCTCGCGGGTGCGCTGCCGAAGCTCCCGAGCAAACCCACCGCGAGAGACGTAGGCCCGCTGGCTAAACAGGCGACCACACTCCCGCGAGATGTCGTCGACGCTGCATTCGCGATAGACAAGCCCGAGGGCTTTTCCGGTCCCATTGCGGTGGCTGATCGCTTCTACGTCGTGCAGCGTGTGGCGAAGGTGCCAGCGACAGCAGTCTTGGAAGTCACGGAGTTGCTGCGAAAGATCGTGGATGAACGGCGCCGCCCTGCAATCAGGCGGGCATTACTCGGTGCGGACAAGTGATTCATTCATCACTGTGCACATCGCGGTCAGGTAGTTAAGCGCGTGGCGTCGCGCTTGCGCTTGCAAACGAGCTCAGCAGGGTCGACAGACTCACCACACCCGGCATCAGGCGCGAGATCGCCGTCAGCGCCTCGATGGCTCGCTTGCTCTCTTCCGCGCTGAGGCCAAGGTGAGTAAAGACATCCTTGGGTTTGCTCGGTGAGCAGGCGCGAATTTGCGGGTTGAACCAGCTGATCGCAGTGACAACGCCGCGGCCGACGATGCTGTCGGTCACCGCGGCAATGCGCAGCGGTCGACCAAGCAGCACTTTGTTCAGCGCCTCTCTCATCAAAGTGTCAGGTGATCCGCCGTCGCCAAGCATGAGGATCATCACGTGCGACAGGTCCCCGTGTTTTCGCGCTTCGGCCTCCTTCAAGGCCTGCACGAACAAGTCCCACTCGGCATTCGAGGGATCGTGCGACGTGTGTACGGAAATCAGAAGGTCGCGCTCAGCAAGTGCAAGTGTGCGAACAACTTGGTCCATGAATGAACGATATTCTGTGAATGCCAGTTTAGCCAGAAAATCGTGCTTTACGGATTTACTAAGAGGCTCAACGAGGGGAAATGAACAATTCGCCGCGAAGCGCAGGCACGGTCATGGCGCCAATGCTCTGACTGCCTCCAACCATGAGCACGTCGCCGCCTGGCAGCAGCACGCTCGAGGCGCGCGTGCGTACGAGGTGCATATCGCCAGCGGTGCGGGTGATGGTGACCGAGGCGCAGGTCTTCGCTTTTGTGAGGCCCACAATCTCTGCGAGGTGCGTCGCGCTTCCATCTGCGAGTGTTCCGCCGGCAATGAGCACGCGCGCGATGCCGTCAGCGCTAGGCGGGAGCGCTTCGCCAATCGCGTTGCCGCGTAAGGTTCCGAGCGTGAGGGTTTCACTGCAAGCAATGCTCCCGCCGCTTGCAGGGTCGAAGATCTCCACGGAACCCACAGGAATCGGGTTTCCGTTGTCGACGATGTTGTTGAAGCCGCCGGCGATGACCACACGGCCGTCTGGAACTTTGGCCGCGATATGTGCATAACGCGGCGCGCTCGTTGCGAGACGTTTGCTGGTCGAGATGGACCACAGCTCGACATCACCTTTGACGGCATCACCATCTCGGCCGCCGGCAATGAGAATCGTCGCTTCATCGTTGAGCAGCGTTGCCGTGTGCTGCGCGCGTGCGGTCACCAGATTGGGCCCGAGCTGCAACTTCTCGAGTCCTTCGATGTCTGGATCGTACACTTCCGTTGAAAGCAGGTATTCAGCGCCCGTGCCGACGCCGCCAGCGAGCACCACACGCCCATCGCCCAAACGCGTTGCCGTGTGCTGCTGGCGCCCTGTATTCATTGCCACGGACAAATCGATGAATCGCCGCGTTCGGCTGTCGAAGAGCAAGCAGGTGTTCAAGCTCACGGAACGGCCGCCGAGCACACCTTGCCCGCCGCAGATGAGCACGCGATCGTTCGCCAGCAAGGTGGCAGAGTGATACGCACGGCCTTCAGGAAGATCGGCCGTCGCCGTGAAGGCGCCGGTTTCGTGATTGTAGATCTCTGTATTGCGAAGCAGCAGCCGCGTGCCCGTGACCACTT
>JBIKMD010000975.1:0-2847 GCA_044359465.1 Myxococcota bacterium | reverse complement strand
AGCTCGTGCAAATGGAGTCCCCATGAAACGTTGGTTGTCTTTGATTTTGCTCATGGGGTGCGAGTCTCCCACGTACCACCAGGATATCGCGCCCCTGCTGTCGCAGCATTGTGGCGGTTGTCATGTCGATGGTGGCATCGCTCCGTTCGCGCTCACCAACATCGAAGACGTGAGACAATGGGGACCGGCGATCAAAGCCTCTGTCGAAGCGAAGACCATGCCTCCGTGGCCGCCGGGCGACAACTCTGTGCCCATGTTGCACGAGCGCAAGCTGAGTCAGGCCGAGATCAGCAGAATCGCGAGCTGGGTGGATGATGACATGCCACTTGGTGATGCGTCTTCTGCGGCGCCGCTGCTTGCGCCGGAGCTGGTGGCACTGCAGCACGTCGATGTCACTGTGGATACTGGAGTGGACTACGTTCCGGACACCTCGCTTTCAGATGACTACCGATGCTTTTTGGTAGACCTAGGAATGACGGACACGCGTATTGCTACCGGAATTAGTGTGAAGCCGGGAAACGGCAAGACCGTTCACCACGTCATTGTGACGCTGGTTGCGCCAGGTGATGTCGAGAAGCTTCGAGCCCACGACGCACAAAGCGAGCGCGCAGGGTGGCAGTGTTTTGGAGGGCCGATTCCAAGCGGTGTGAACGCACGTCCTTCGCAGCGACTTGGTGGATGGGTCCCTGGCACCACCGCAATTCGTTATGCCGAAGGCACAGGCGTCACCGTCGCGTCGGGTTCGTTTGCGATCGTTCAGATGCACTACAATTTGCTTGGCGGCAGTGACCCAGACCGCACCCAGTTGCAAATCGAGCTCGCGCCCGCCGGAACGCAGCTGGTCGAGAACATCACCGCACCGCTTCCAAAGCTCAACCTCACAATTCCGGTTGAGACCAAAAACCATGTCGAGGCGAAAGTTCAGCCGGTCAGTGATTGGACCTTCGGTCTCTTTTTTCCGGATGGCGATGGTTTCATCATGGGCGTTGTGGGCCACATGCATCTGCTTGGCACCGCCATCTCCGTGAGCGTGAATGGCAAACCCGTGCTCGACATTCCGCGCTGGGACTTTCACTGGCAAGGCCAGTATCAGCTGCGCGATCCGATTCGCATCAAAGCGACAGACAAGGTTGAGCTAAAGTGCACCTACGACAATACGCAAGCGAGACGCGATAGCGTGGGTTTCGTTGCGCCAATGGCTGAGGTGAGTTGGGGTGAAGGCACGCAGGACGAGATGTGCCTGGCGTATCTGCAGGTCATCGACAATCTGCCGACCAAGTAACGCAACGAATACCGGTACCGTTTTGCCGCACGCGCGCTATGTTCTGTGTCATGCGAATCGAGCGTGACAGCTTTGGACCCATTGACGTCCCAGACGACAAACTGTGGGGCGCGCAGACCGCACGTTCACTGCACCACTTTGCGATCTCCCGTGAGCGCATGCCGCTGGAGCTGATCTACGCGCTCACGCTCGTCAAAAAAGCGTCAGCGAGCGTGAACCAAGATCTAGGTGTGCTCGATCCCAACAAGACGCATGTGATCCTGGCGGCCGCCGATGAGGTGCTTGCTGGAAAACACGACGCCGAATTTCCGCTGAGCGTTTGGCAAACGGGCAGTGGCACGCAGACCAACATGAACGTCAATGAAGTGCTGGCCAACCGTGCGAGCGAGTTGCTCGGCGGCAAACGCGGCGACGAAAGGCTCGTGCATCCCAACGATGACGTGAACAAGAGTCAGAGCAGCAATGATGTGTTCCCAACGGCCATGCACGTTGCTACCGCGCTCGCGATCTCGCGAGACGTCATGCCCGCGATCGCTGTTTTGCGCGATGCGCTGTTGCAAAAAGCAAATGCCTTCAAGGGAATCATCAAGATTGGTCGCACCCATTTGCAAGACGCGACGCCGCTCTCGCTCGGGCAAGAGATCTCGGGTTGGGCGTCCCAGCTCACCCATTCGCTCGCGCATCTGGAGGCATCGCTGCCGCATCTGTACGAGCTCGCGCTCGGCGGCACTGCGGTAGGGACAGGCCTCAATGCGCCTGCGGGCTACGCGGAGAAAGTAGCAGCCACCCTTACCAGGCTGACCGGCTTACCGTTCGTGAGCGCACCCAACAAATTCGAAGCGCTCGCATCTGCAGACGCCATTGTGCATGCCCATTCGGCGCTCAAAGGCACGGCCGCGTCATTGATTAAAATCGCAAACGACGTGCGTTGGTTGGCGTCGGGGCCGCGCTCTGGATTGTCGGAGATCATGATTCCAGAGAACGAACCTGGCAGCTCGATCATGCCGGGTAAGGTGAATCCTACGCAATGTGAAGCGCTCACCATGGCTTGCGCTCAGGTGCTCGGCAATGACGTCGCGGTCTCGTTTGGTGGGGCATCGGGAAACTTCGAGCTCAACGTGTATCGCCCGCTCATGATCCATGCGTGTTTGCAGTCGTGTCGCTTGATCGCAGACGGTGTGCGCAGCTTCACGGAGCATTGCGCGCTTGGCATCGAGCCAAACTTGACGCGCATCAAAGAGAATCTCGAACGCTCGCTGATGCTTGTGACCGCGCTCAATCCACACATTGGTTATGACAACGCCGCCACGATCGCGAAGCTTGCGCACAAAGAGGGAAGCACGCTCCGCGATGCGGCGATCAAATCGGGTTTGGTGCGCGGTGAGGATTTCGATCGCTGGGTTGTTCCGGAACGCATGATCTAAAGGTTCCCCGCAGTCACCTCTACCCTCAGAGTGGGCAGCACGGGCACTCGTCACGTGACCATTCTCCAGCGGTGAAGACGGTCGCGGCTCATGCCAAATCCGTGGTCAGGCGGGCGGCGCGAAATCCGTAAACGGCACCAA
>JBIKMD010000974.1:0-2848 GCA_044359465.1 Myxococcota bacterium | reverse complement strand
ATGGCCACTCGTGCAGTCGGAGTTGAGCTGGGCCTCTCCGAGCAACGTTCGCGTCACACTCATACCAGTGGGCACTCGCCTAGATGAAGAAGTGACGCCACTAGAGCGCGGGCGTCATGAACGCATCGTCCGGCGCTTCACTGTACAAGACAGCTTCGGGCTCACGCGCTTTTCGTTCACCTCGGCGAGTGAACATGCCGTGAGAATTGCACCGGGTCCAGCGGCAGCGAGCGTCACGCAGGCGCTGAGTCATACCTCGGGCGGAGAGTGGTCCCATCCAGGAGGCCCTGCAGAAGGTGACCTCGTTGAAATGCGCCAGTATGGACCGGGTGATCCCATGCGGCGCGTGCTGTGGAAAACCTTCGCGCGTTCGCGCCGGTTACTCGTGCGTATGCCTGAATCGGCGTGGGCTGAGTCTCACCTCAATGTTGCGTTTTTTGTGGCAGGTGAGCGTGATGAGGCCAGCGCAGCCCTGGCACGAAGTTACGTGGAACGCGGGTTGCTCGGCCGCGACTTCTTGTTCGCCGCCGATGGCGCACTTGCGATTGCACGTAACGTCACAGATGCAACGGAACAGATCATTGATTCTACGAAGTCGCGCGCAAGCGGCGGCGAAGCTCTGACGACGCTCGCGGCTAAAATCGAGCCGGGACGACTGGCCTCTTCTCTCGTGTTCGCCCCCGCGCGTGATGGACCCTGGGTAGAGCATGTCATTGCGTTTGTTCGGCAGCGGCCCGTGTCTACGACGACCGTTCTCATTGGTAGCGACGTCGATCTAGAGCCGCCTCGCGAGCAAACACGTTTCGAGCGCTTGTTCTTGCAGTCGAATGTCGAACCGGCGCTCAGCGATCTCATGGCGCTGCGCGAAAAGCTTTTGCTCGCGGGTCTACGCGTGCAGATCGTGCATCGCGAATCGGGGCGTTCGCTGTGAAACCTCAGCGTCGCTTCACTGGTAGCCGTGTCTTGCGCTGGGGGCTTTCGGCCGCGGCTGCGCTCGTCGTGCTCGTTCAGCTTGCGACCAGCGCAGGGATCGTGGCGGGCGTCCTAGGCGTGACGCTGGGGTTCTGGCTAGCCGAACGTGCGATCGATCAGCGCGCTAGGGCGTTGCCTGCAGTCGTATCCGCGGCCTTGGTTCCGTTCGTGGGTGGCGGGGCTGGTGCGCTGATCGCGAACCATCCCATCTTTCTAACGCCTCTCGTGGCGCTGCTCGTGAGCGACTTTATAGCGGTGCTCGCTGTGTCGTTCTCACTTGCGTTCATTGTTCATTTTGCGAGCGAACGATCGCGCGCACTGGCGCTCCTCGAACCAGCGCTGGTGCTCGCTGCCGTGGTGAGCAGCCTCGCAAATCACCGGCATCATCGCATCGAACATCCCCGGGCCCTGAGTGATTGGGCCTGGTCGCACGACGTTGACCCGGGTCTCGTATTCTCGTTTTTTGGCGTCATCGGCGCACTGGTTGCTGTGGTGATGCTGCTGCGTGAGGCGCGCGCACGCGACGCCCTGTGGCTTCTCTTGCTCGGGTTTCTTCTGTATCTGCTGCCGAGCAGTGTGCAGCTTCCTCCGTCGTCCTCCGCCAGTGAGAAACACGACGACGCTAAAGACGAGGACAATAAAGACGATAAAGATAAGAACCAAAAGCCCCAAAGTACGCGCCCGCCCGATCCCATGGCGATTCTCACGCTGCACGACGAGCTGCCAGAGGATCTCGACGCGATTTATCTGCGTCAGAATGTGCTATCGCGGATGAGTGGCGATCGTTTGGTTGACGACGCCGTGCATGACCTGGACATCGTCAACCGCTTGAACGCGACGCCGAGCGTCTCGCCACAAGCGCAGGCGTTCCATCGCAAAGTACATACCTCCGTGTTCCTACTCGCAGAGCATTCGGCACTTTTCGGTCCCGCACATCCTTACGCGCTACAGGCCATCGTGAATCCCAACCCCGCACGCTTTGTGGGCGCGTACGACGTGTTTTCGTATTGGCTGCGAGTGGCGACGCCACGCCTTGCGGGGAGGGCAGGAAGAGATGCGGCTTGGACCGAGGAGCAGACGAAGCACTACACCGCGGCGCCAGCGGACCCGCGCTATATGACGCTGTCAAACCGGATCGTGCGAGACATGGACCCACGTTTTGTTGGTGATGACGTCATGGCTGCCTTTGCAATCAAACAGTATCTAGAAAAAAACGGCGTTTACAACTCACGCAAGAAGACGCTCGTTGGATCGGAACCCACCGCATCGTTCTTGTTTGGTGATCTGCACGGGTATTGTGTGCACTTTGCACATGCGGCCGCGTTGCTGCTGCGCTCACAAGGCATCGCGGCGCGGGTGGCGCTCGGTTATGCCGTCCAAACACGCTTGCGCGGCGCAGGATCGAGTATCCTCGTGCTGGAAAACCAAGCGCATGCATGGCCGGAAATGTTCGTCGACGGGGTAGGGTGGGTGACCTTCGATATTCATCCCGAGCGCTCTGATGACGCGCCGTCTCAACTCGTCGATGTCGAGCTCGAAAGCATGCTTGGCGAAATGGCGCGTAAAGATCCGCCAAAACCGAAAACGTCTTTGAACGTTCCACGCTATGTCTACGCTTTGCCCGTCCTTGTTTTCTTGCTGGTGTGTTATGCGGTGAAGTGGGTGCGACGTTCGAGGGCGGCTTCCCCAACGCACGTATACCTAGCGACTTTGGACGCGTTGTCTGACCTGGGCGCGCGGCGTCGTTTAGCGGAGACACGCGAACGCCACGCGGAGCGAGTGAAGGCCCTTAGCCCAAGCTTTGTTCCCATGACCACGCTGTTTTTGCGCTGGGCGCTCGGCTTGCGTGATGCCGAGACGCGCAGCAAGCTGGAAG
>JBIKMD010000973.1:0-2849 GCA_044359465.1 Myxococcota bacterium | reverse complement strand
CGCCCGTATCGGCCGTGACGATCGAGGCGAGCAGCGTTCGCGCGTCTCCGGCCGCTAAGCGTCGCGCGCGCGAGCTCAACGTGTCCCTCGCCACGATCAAGGGCACCGGAGAGGGCGGCGCGATCTCGATCGAAGACGTGGAGAAAGCGGTCGGCCGCGCTCCGCGACGCGACATGCGCGGGGCGATCGCGGCGCTCATGGAGCGGTCGAAGCGTGAGATCCCGCACTACTACCTCGCGTACGACATCGACGTGACGAAGGCGCTCGCATGGCTCGAGGCTCTCAACGAGCGGGTCGACGTCAGCGAGCGAATCCTCCCCGCGGCGCTCTTCCTCAAGGCCATCGCGGTCGCAGCGCGCGCAGTGCCGGCGATGAACGGCTCGTACACACGCGACCGCTTCGAGCCCTCGGCGAACGTGCATCTCGGCGTCGCTGTGTCGCTGCGCGAAGGCGGGCTGCTCGTGCCGGCGATTCACGACGTCGACAAGCAGACGCTGCGTGAGGTGATGAGCGCGCTCAGCGACGTGGTCGAGCGCGCGCGCCGAGGCATGCTGCGTGGCTCCGAGCTCACCGACGCCACGTTGACCGTGACCAACCTAGGCGAGGCCGGCGCCGACACCGTCTTCGGAGTGATTTTCCCGCCGCAAGTCGCGATCGTGGGCCTCGGCCGAGTGATCGAGCGACCCGCGGCGGTGGAAGACAAGGTCGCGATCCGCTCTTTCGTCACGGCGACCGTTTCGGCCGATCATCGCGCGAGCGACGGCCACCTCGGCGCGCGCTTCCTGGCAGCGATCGAGCGCGCGCTGCAGGCACCGGAGGCGCTATGAACGACCTACGCCGCATCATCGTCGAAGCGATCACCGACGTCGCGCCAGAGATCGAAGGCACTGCGTTGAGCGACGACGCTCCGCTGCGCGATCAGGTCGATCTCGATTCGATGGATTGGCTCCGGGTGATCGTAAAGGTGCACGAACGGACGGGTGTGAACATCCCCGAGCGTGACTACCGAAAGCTCGTCACGCTCGGTGCGTTTATCACGTATTTGCAGGGGTCGCCCAGGATGTAAAACCGCGCGGCGATGAGGATCGCTCGCGCATGAATGTCGCACGAGGTCGTTCCAATGGCTCTGCTCGCTTCGCTCTTGTTTTCCGCTGGTATGACGATGCCTGTTTGGGTGCGCGCCCGTGGAGATCATAGCGGCGACGCTCCGCCGCATCTCGCTGAGATCCGGGTGCCGCTCGAGCCCACGGTGCGCAAGCATTGCTACGACCAGCAATATGGGCGTGCAGCGACCTTCGAAGGCGTGGCACTCACCAAGATCATCCGCGACTATGGCGCGCCGAAGGGCGTCGATGCCGCGATCTTGCACTTCGCCAACGAGATGATCGTGCTCGTTCGGCTGAACGAGCTGACGGTCCTCAACGCTTTCTTGGCGTTTGCGCTCTGCAACATGACCGAATGCCGGGGTGACTTGCCGCCGGTCGAGAACAAAGACGACTATTATGTGGACCGTCATCCGCTTCGCTTCGCCACGAACAAGCTCGTCGTCAGTAAAGCAGCAAACGGGTTCTCACCCTTTCGCTACACGAGCACGCTCGTCGGCATCGAGCTGGTCGACGGCCGCGCATACGAGCGGCAATTCGAGGTCGCCGATACGCCCGGTGTTCGCGCAGGCCTGACGGCGTTCACACAACGCTGCCGGTCTTGCCACGGCGTGCGCGGCGTCGGAGCGACGCTCGGCTGGGATTTCGTGAAGCCGTTTCCCCTCTACACCTATCGTTCGCCGCGGAGCCTCTCGAAGCATGTGCGCTTCCGCGAAAACGATGCGCCTGCGAAAGGGATCATGATGCCGACCTTCCCCGACATGGATGACAGAACGGTCAAGGCACTTTGGGATCTACTCGAAGCATTCGCGAAGTATCCGATCCGTCCATACGAGCCCGAAAATGTACTGTGACCAAGGGTCTATGCGCGTTGTGAGCTTGACTGGCCTATTGCTGCTCGGGCTGCTCTTCGCCTCGTGCGCCGCGGCCGAGCGCATGACGCGCCCGCCGATACCGCCACCGGCACTCGCCGAGTTCTTCACCGCGGCTGACGGGACGAGGCTCTACTTCTCTATCCAAGGTTCCGCGGCACGTGGCGCAGTGTGGTTCGTTTCAGGTGCAGAAGCTCGGGCCGAGCCCCCGTACCCGAGGTTGGCAACAGCGTTGCGTGAGAGTGGGTTCTCGACAGTCGTCTTCCACCCGCGCGGCACGGGCTTGTCGGACGGGCTGCGCGGTGACGCGGAAGACTACGAGCAGTTTCTCCAAGACCATCATGTCTTCCTGAAGTATCTCGTTGCCCGCTTCGATCGCCTATATCTCGTTGGCCAAAGCGCCGGGTGTGCATTCGCGCTCGAGGCCGGCGTACGGTCGTCCAAGTCGCCGGCTGGCATTGTGCTCGCGAACCCGGCATGGCGGCTCCGCGCCGCGAAGGGCATGACGCCGAGCTTGGGCGACTACCTGCGCTTAGCGTGGAACTACGTGTTTCGTCCCTCGGCGCTCACTGTCGACATGAATAGCAAACCCGAGGCGGTGGAGTTCGATCGCAAACACTCACGCGCCCCTGCTCTTGGTCCATGGGGCCCAGGATGGTCTGGTCGATCCTGAGAGCTTCGACCAGTTACTTCAGAAGGCCGCTGCGCCCGACAAGCGAAAGTTGCTCGCACCTAAAGGAGGGCACGGATCGAGCGCAGTAGAGACGCAGGTGGAGGCGATCGTCGCTTGGTTTCAATCGCACTGAGCTCCAGCTGACCTGCATTCTCAGGCGCAGAGCGTGAGGATGAGCCCGATGAGAAAGGTGCGCCGAAG